>CAZXQK010000085.1:0-5735 GCA_964642785.1 uncultured Faecalimonas sp. | reverse complement strand
ACCAGCTCCATCACACTGAGTCCATCCATTTTCGGCATGATCAAATCCAACAGGACAACATCCGGCTGTTTGTTTTTGATAAGTCGACACATATCTTCCCCATTATTCGCTTTTCCAACAAGCGTCAAATCCTTATCACTACTGACAATATCTCCTAAAAGTTCCAAAATTCTTTCATTATCATCCCCAATTGCAACATTCAAATGTGCCATAAAACCTCCTTCTCATTTCCTTACATTTCCCTCGCATCTTCATTATAAAACCGGCATAGAAAAAGGTGCAAGAAAATGCATCCACTTTATTTCGACGTATTTCCCCGCACCTCATCATTATTTTACAAGATATTATTTTTTCCAAGTTAATATGACCTTGAATAAATCTCCGTCCACATCAATTGTAAACTGTCCATTCTGTAATTCTACAAAACTTTTTGCAATGGCAAGCCCAAGCCCGCTGCCTTCTGACTTTCTGGAAGCATCTCCCCTGACAAACCGTTCCGTCAGACGTTCCGGTTCAAAATTTAGTTCCTGTGCTGATGTATTCCTAAAAATCACCTGCACCGATGTCTCAGAATCCAAGATATCCACATAGACCCTGGAATACGGCATGGAATACTTTAACGCATTTCCAATCAGGTTTTCAAACACCCGGTAGGTGCGCTGTCCGTCTAAAGAAAGCAATATCTTTTTCTCCGGCAGATTCCATCGGAACGCCAGATTTCCTGCTTCAATCTGATCCGACATCTCGGATTTTACCTGTTTTAACAGACTAACAACATCCACTTCCATAAAGTTCATCTGCACATTTCCGGACTGTGCTTTACTGACCTCAAACAAATCCTCGATCAGTACTTTTAACCGCTGCGACTTCTTATCCAGCGTATCGATATAAGTCTTACGTTCTTCCCCTGTAATATCCTCTTTTTTCAGCAAATCTACGTACGTAATGATGGCTGTCAAAGGAGTTTTTAGATCATGGGAAACATTGGTAATCAATTCCGTTTTCATGTTCTGGCTTTTTGCTTCTTCCACAACAGCCTGTTCAAATCCCTGCTGCACTTTTTCCAAAGAATCGCCAATCGGCTGAAATACTCCCAAATCCTTTTCCATCGAGATCTTTAGTTTTCCTTCTGCCATCTGCTCAGTTGCCTGCAGGATACTTTGATACTGCTTCTGCAGTTTTTCTCCATACTTATAAAGCAACACATATAGTGCAACGGAATACACGATCAGTCCGATGATTCCAAAAAACCACATACAACAGATAGCAGCCAATACTACAAAGTTCACCAGCACAACCTTCAAAATACTGCTGCCTAATTTTTCTCTCAAATCAATCTTCGATAAGTAATGATACAATCTAATGCATTGCTTCTTCATCCAACGTACAATACGTACGCACAGCACCCGGTTACGAAGGTATAATACCGGTCTGCAAAGGAACTGACGGGCGGATGCCACCACAATATATTCTCCGAAAAAGCAAGCAGCCCATCCAAGGAAATTCAATGCAAGTAAAACGCTGAACTGAGTCTGTTCTGAAATTGTGACTCCCACAATCTCCAAATTCGGATAATCGGTTATCCTGCAGGTTTCTCCCATGGCATATGTCATTCCGACAATACCACCAATCGTACAACCGGCAATTCCACAGATAATTTCAAATGGCAGACAAAACAGTTTCTCCCATCCTGTCTGAAGTTTTTTGATAAATGGTAACATCAGAGCCATGATCAGAACAAATACGGCTGCTGCAAGAATAATCCATATTGCCCCCACCTCTAACAAAATGGTTTCCATTCTAACGTAGGAATATCCGGAATAAGCATAAACAAATTCACTTCCGTAATCTACTGCAATCTGAATAGAAAAATCTTTTGGCATGACCTGCTTTTCATCGACATCAAGCTCGTATTCCGATTCATATTTATATTCCGCTACATTCATTTTATACTGGTCAATAGATTCATTTGCACATTCTCTTAAATATTTCGAGGAATTACTTCCGAAATTTTCTCCCTCCGGATAAATCAGTGTCAGATTCCCCTGTGAATCGAACCCGAGCGTAAGCACAGCTACAGTATCATTTGTTTTCAGATTTCCATCATAATTCGAATCACTAATCACAACGGTATTTTCATCGCCCCGATTCCAGGTTGCATAATACCGGCTCTGTTCGGCTAAATAGTAATAATCATTTGTCCAGCCAAAATAATCAAGCACCGCATAATTCACCTGTTCTCCTGCTTCCGTCAGCATATCAGCGTAAATGTAATAACTCGCCTCCATGGCATAATTCACAAAATTTCCTACCAAATCAACCGATTCAAAGTCCGGACCGTTTTCATACCGTTCTTCATACATCCTCTGTTTTTCTTGTACTACTTTCCCTATTTTCGGGTACAGCACCGTAATCAGAAACGCCGGCAATAAAATGCAAAGCGTAATCAGAATCACTGCTGCCTTATGAGTTTTTTTCAATTTTGTATCCAACTCCCCACACCACCTTTAAGTATTTTGGTTCTTTCGGGTTAATCTCTATCTTTTCCCGAATATGTCTTACATGAACCATAACGGTATCTGTGTTAATCGCCCGTTCCTCCCATACTCTCTCGTAGATTTCCTCTGCGGAAAATACGCGTCCCGGAGATTTGATCAACAAAAGAAGGATTTTAAATTCCATAGGTGTCATTTTCACCGGTTCACCGTCCACACGCACTTCTACCGTATCCTCATTCAGTTCCAGACCGCCAATCCGGTAAATGTGCTGATTGTTTTCCGGTACTTCCCCTGTCTGTGAAAATCTGGTATACCTGCGAAGCTGCGAATGAACCCTTGCAAGAAGTTCCAACGGTTGAAACGGTTTGGTCACATAGTCATCCGCACCCATATTCAATCCCATAATCTTATCCACTTCTTCCGATTTTGCCGAAAGCATGATTACCGGAAAATGATGTGTTTTCCGAAGTTCCATAACCATTCTGATTCCGTCCATTCTTGGCATCATAACATCCACGATTGCCAAATGAATGATTTCTCTTCGAATGACCTCCAGACCTTCCACACCGTCCTGTGCCTGGAACACTTCATATCCCTGACTTTTTAAGTAGATTTCGATTCCGTTGCGAATCTCCGCATCGTCTTCCACAATTAACACATGGTAATTCTTTTCCATCTTTCTGTCCTTCTTTGATTCCTTTCGTTCATGTAATGATATCATACTCCCGGATTCTAAAAAGAAACTCCAGAAAATCCGAAAGATTTTCTAAAGTTTCTTTTTCTAAAACTTCTTTTTCAAAATCACATACGTTACGACGTGTGCCAAAACCGTAATAATCCAGCTAATCGGATAAATCACGTAAATTGTGTCAATCGTATGAAAACGTTCTATCCGGAACACTGTCTGCAACCATACAATACGAAGCAGACAAGAGCCAACCAACGACACAATCATCGGAAAGACTGCATATCCCATTCCCCGCAGGGAACCGACCATAACCTCCATCATACCGCATAAAAAGTACGGAATACAAATATACGCCAAACGCACTACACCTGCCTTGATTACCTGCGGACTGTTGGTATATAATCCAAGTAATACCGGGCTTGCCATATAACATGAGATTCCTGCTATCAATCCTGTCACGATAACGCATCCCTGAGCGGTAAATAAAATTTTGTTCAGACGATGATATTTTCCGGCACCCACATTCTGACTGGTGAAAGAAATATTCGCCTGATAAAAAGCATTCATCGCAACATATACAAATCCTTCCAGATTTGCCGCTGCCGAATTCCCCGCCACAACCGTCGCACCGAAACTATTAATGGAGGATTGAATCAGCACATTTGACAGCGAAAACAATACGCTCTGCAGACCTGCCGGAACTCCAATCTGTAACATTCTGATAATCTTGTCGCTATGTATATGAAGTTTCTTTAGTTCCACACGAATACCGCCTGTTTCCTTCATCAAGCATATGAGAACACACACTGCAGAAACTACTTCTGAGATAACCGTTGCAAATGCGACTCCAAAAACATCCCAATTTAATTCTATAACAAAGAACAGATTCAGACCTGCATTTATCACACCGGACACTGCCAAAAAATAAAGTGGACGTTTAGTATCTCCGATTGCGCGCAGGATTGCCGCTCCAAAATTATATAGCATCAATGCCGGCATACCGAAAAAATACACTCTTAAATATACAACTGCAAGTGACAGCACCTCTTCCGGTGCCTGCATCCACCGTAAAATCGTCGGCGACAGCACCGCACCTACAATCGCAAGAAAAATCCCACTGACAATGCTGACTGCAATTGCTGTATGAACTGTTTCGCTCAGTTCTTTTTCCTGCTTTGCACCATAATATCGCGATACTAATACATTCGCCCCGATGGAAAGTCCCATAAAGAAGTTGACGAACAAATTAATCAAAGATGTGTTAGAACCGACTGCCGCCAACGCATTGTCACCTGCATATTTTCCGACCACGATCACGTCTACCGCATTGAACAACAGTTGCAATACGCTGGAACAGATCAGCGGGATTGCGAAAATCAGCATCTTCTTTAAAATCGGCCCGTTACACATATCTATTTCAAACTTCTTATTTTTTTCACTTGACATATCATTTCTCCCAAACATTCATAAGATACATCATTGTTTTTCTATCTGTGCCTTTTTAATGTATTTAGACCATTTGATATATCCATATGTTGTATTTGTCAAATATCCGACTTTTAGTACCAACAGTACATACTGTCCGGAAATAATATTGATGGCTCCTTCTAACAGTGCACAGATATACCACGCAATCCATTGCTCCCGATACCGAAGAAGGATAAACACCCCGTTTGCAATTCCCACCGCCGAAGCACAGGCATCCAAGTAGCACACTATCACTTCTAATGTTCTGTTTCCACCAAATAAATCTGTTACCAAATTCAATTCTGAAAGAAACCAGCCGACTACAACTGTCCAAATCACGATTGCCGCAATAATCAAAACTTCCATCCATCCTGACAATTTACGAACTTCTGTCAATTCCTCCTCTTGTCTGTCCGGATGACGATGCCAGTTGATGAAACTGATAATGTCAATCGGAAGCCAGAAAAACAGTGTAGATGCCATCGTCGCAAAACGATAAGAAAGAACCACACAGATTGCTATCTCTGTTAATTCTACAAATACCGATACAATAAAATTCCATTTACTCTGCTTCGAAATCAGAAGTTCGCAGAGAATGTTTAAAAATGTATCCAAAAGATACAATCCCATGATCAAGGTTCCATTCACTCCGTTGACGTCTTCCTCCGGAAATAAAAATGCAAAAATAAATGCTAAAATCAAGATGCTGAAAAACCATATCTTTTCATAAAGTGTAAAATAATCCCATAAGTTCTTTGCCCGTTGTTTCCATGTTGTCATATACGTTTTCTCCTTTTCTTTTGCATGTTTTTATATTATCATTCTTTTTTTGTAAGTGCAAGTTCTGAGACAACATTTCTCCCTTTAAAAAAATCATCTTTTTTTCAAAACAAATCCGATTTATCTTTCGGCTTTTTTCTTCTAAAAACAAAACCACCTTTTCGGTGGCTTTATTATATAGTAGATTACTTTATTTGGCATAACTCAATGTTCCAACATATTTTCAATAAATATGCCATACCCTCTCGTCGGATCATTCACCAAGACATGCGTTACCGCTCCAATGAGTTTCCCGTCCTGTA
>CAZXQK010000084.1:0-5777 GCA_964642785.1 uncultured Faecalimonas sp. | reverse complement strand
AGCAGTAGGAGAAGTCAGAAGCGGAAGTGAACCACAACTTACCACAAGACAGAAACATTTGAGAGAATGTTATGTAGTACCGGAAGAGGGAGCAGATTTGGCAGCCATTGAAGAAGCAATTAAGACTATGCCAAATTATTTTGCAGACTATGATACAACCGTAACATTTATTACAGAAGAAGTATTGAAAGCAGAACACGGTAAAATGCCACATGGAGGTTTCGTGATCCGTACAGGTGAAACAGGCAGAGATGGTAATAAGCACATGATTGAATATTCTTTGAAATTGGACTCTAATCCGGAATTTACGTCCAGTGTCCTTGTTGCGTATGCAAGAGCAGCGTATCGCCTGGCACAAAAAGGAGAGTCCGGTGCGAGAAGCGTATTTGATATTGCTCCGGCGTTGTTATCGATGAAAACACCGGAACAGCTCAGAAAGGAAATTTTATGATATTTGAGAGCCATGCACATTATGATTCCGGAAAATTTGAGGAAGACCGGGATGAATTGCTGTTATCCATGCAGGAAAACGGCATTGGCACGATTCTGAATGTAGGTGCGACGTGGAACTCAGTGAAGACCGTTATGGAACTGGCAGACCGGTATCCGTTCGTCTATGCGGCATTGGGACTACACCCGGACGAGGTGGGCGACTTAAATGAGGAACGTTTTGCAATTTTAAAAGCGGAATGTCAGAAAGAAAAGGTAGTAGCCGTCGGTGAAATCGGATTGGATTATTACTGGGATAACGAATCTCATGACCTTCAGAAGAAATGGTTTCTCAGACAGTTGGAACTTGCAAGGGAGTCAGGACTTCCGGTCATTATTCACAGCAGAGATGCGGCGGAGGATACCATGAAGATCATGAAAGAACACGCTATGGGACTTCGTGGCGTGATTCACTGCTTTTCCTATTCAAAAGAAATGGCAGAAGAATATGTGAAGATGGGTTTTCACATCGGCGTTGGCGGTGTGGTAACATTTAAAAATGGGAAAAAACTAAAAGAAGTCGTGGAAGCGATTCCGTTAGAGAGTATCCTACTGGAAACAGACTGTCCGTATCTGGCACCGGAACCGTATCGGGGAAAGAGAAATTCTTCTCTCTATCTTCCACAGATTGCGCAGGCAATCGCTGATATCAAAGGAGTTACCTACGAGGAAGTTGTCACGCAGACAGAACGGAATGCAAAAATATTGTTTGGAGTGTAACGATGCAGACGAAAGGAAAGAACGACATGCAAAAGCCGACACTTGGCAATCCACAAAATACAATTGAAATCCTGCAAAAATATGGATTTTCATTTCAGAAGAAATTCGGACAAAATTTTTTGATTGACACACATGTGTTGGACAAAATCATTGCGTCTGCAAATATTACAAAAGACGATATGGTGCTGGAAATCGGACCGGGAATCGGAACTATGACACAGTATCTGGCATGTGCGGCAGGAAAAGTAGTTGCGGTCGAGATTGACAAGGCACTGATTCCGATTTTGGAAGACACGTTGAGTGCATATGATAATGTCACAGTGATTAACGAGGATGTGCTGAAAGTCGATATCAATCAGCTTGCAGAAGAATATAATGGAGGAAAACCGATCAAAGTGGTGGCAAATCTTCCATATTATATTACAACGCCGATTATTATGGGGCTTTATGAAAGTCATGTGCCGATAGAAAGCATTACGGTCATGGTGCAGAAGGAAGTGGCGGACCGTATGCAGACAGGTCCGGGAAACAAAGATTACGGTGCATTATCCTTGGCAGTTCAATATTATGCAGAGCCGTACATTGTGGCAAATGTACCGCCGAACTGCTTCATGCCAAGACCGAATGTAGGCTCGGCGGTCATTCGTCTGACCAGTCACAAAGAACCGCCGGTTCAGGTAGAAGATGAAGCACTCATGTTCAAACTCATTCGTGCATCTTTTAACCAGCGCAGAAAGACGCTTGCAAACGGACTGCATAATTCACCGGAAATCCAACTTCCGAAGGAAGTCATTATCCAGGCAATCGAAAGCCTTGGAAAAGGTGCAAGTGTGCGGGGGGAGGCATTAAGCCTGCAGGAGTTTGCAACTTTGAGCAACACCATATGTAAGATGTTATAAGAAAGAGAAAATTTATGGACAGAAAATACAAGTTATCCATTGCATTGGACATAGATGATGTATTGATGGAATGTATTCCGTATGCGATTCGTCTGGCGAATGAAAAGTATCAGTTTCAGCCACCGCTTTCCATATATGAGATTGACCGGTGGGGGAAACTGGGAACACGTGCAGATGTGATTTTCGAATTTTTTGAAGACCCTGAATTTTTCAAAAATCAGCCGATTTTAGAGGGAGCGAAAGAGTTTGTGCGAACACTTTCCAAAATGGCGGAAGTATTTGTGGCAACTTCGATTCAACCCGAATTCATGGGGATTCGTGCGGCAAGGATTATGGAAGAATTTCCGGAAATTTCGCCAAACCATATCTATATGGGACAGAGAAAAGATAAAATCGATGTGGACATTCTGTTTGATGACGGTATGCATAATGTATTTCGCTCGAATGCGGCATATCCCATTTTGCTCCGTCGTCCCTGGAATCAGCAGGCGACCGGACTTTTGTCGGTCAATACGTATGAGGAATTTTTAAAACTGGTAGAAGTGATTACCGACAGTTACCGGATTGGTATAGAGCGTGTTACGTTAAGCCGGCCAAGTGTTGTGGTGTTGGTGGGTGTGACCGGAAGTGGGAAAAATGAGATTGCAAAACTGTTAGAAGAGCAGACAGACTGTTTTGAAAAACTGGTTAGTTATACCACCGGTAAAAACGAAGGATATCATTCTGTGACTGCTACTGAATTTCAAAATATGTGCGACAGAAAAGAACTTTTTGAATCGACCGTATACGGAAACTGTTACTACGGTTCTAAGAAAGAAGACGTGGAAACAATTCTTGCAAAAGGAAAGCATGTTCTGACGGTTATGGATATTTGCGGTGCGATGGCACTCAAGACAAATTTCCCTCATGTCATTACGATTTACGTGAAAAGAAATAAACGGGATGTGTTAGAAAACATCCTGAAGCGGGAGCTTTCCATTGAAGAAAAAACAAACCGCATCCTTGCCATTGACTCGGAACAGCAGAATGCGGAAATTTGCGATTATGTTGTGGATGTTACCACATATGAAGACGCTGCAAAACAGATTTACGAAGGTCTTCTGTTATAAATTATAACCACCCGTCATGGGTTTCTTTATATTCTTTGATCAGAGTGTCGGCATCGGAAAGCAGTGCCTGCATTTCTTCTTTACTGTAAACAGTAGCACCGCAGGCACAGGCATGACCGCCGCCATGATATTGCTCGGCAAGCCCGTTGATTGCCATGAAGCGGGAACGAAGCCGTACCCGGACAGTACCATTTTTGTCCTCTGTTTCAATAAAGGCAATCCAGCAGAGACTGTCACGAATTTCTTCCAGATAAGTGACACTGTTTCCGGCAGTCTCCCGGTTCAGATGAAATTTCTCCTGCATTTTTCGGTCGACTACAATATATGCCACTCCGTTTTCTGTTCGTTGTACCTTTTCATAAACATAAGCCTTGTATTTTAACAGGTCAAAAGACTCCATGTAAAGGTTTGCATAAATCGTATTGATATCGATCCCCTGCTCTAACAAAATGGCGGCATACCGCAACGTATCTCCTGTAACGCCGGAAAAACGAAAACGTCCGGAATCTGTTACCATTCCGGTGTACAGATAAGTGGCAGCTTCTTTTGTCAGACTCAGTTCCTGCTCAAATGTCTTGTAAAATTTCACGATCATTTCGCAGGCAGAAGATACGTGTTCTTCCACCCAGCAATAATCTCCGTAATTTTCCACCGGAATATGATGGTCGATTTTGATGATTTCCTTGCAAAGCGTATACTTCGGGTTGGAAATGCGGTCAGAAACGGCAGTGTCCAGCACAATACCGAGTGCATCTTTGTAAAGTGCATTCTCAACCGGTGCATCGTCCGGTCCGAGAAAGGCAAGAAACTCAGAAGTTTCCGAATCTGTCAGGATAACCTCTTTGTCCGGCCAGGTTGCCTGAATGATTGCTTTTAATCCTTTTGTTGCACCGACGCAGTCTCCATCGATTCGGATATGACGAAACAGCATGATGCGATTGTATTCTTTAATTTTATTCAAAATGGTCTGCATGAAAATTCCTCCGTAAGAAAGATATCCTTTATTATATCGTTTTCGCAAAAGATTAGCAAGATTTCACACACTTTTCATTGTAATTAGAGAAAAATTTTAGTATAATAAGGCAACGAAAAAAGTTGAGAGAAGAAAGGAGAATGCATATGCAGAACAGTAAATTAGACACCGCATTATTCGAGATAACTCCTGAGATTTTGTATCTCGCAGATAAGTGTGAGACAAGTAATGCAATTGACAGAGATTTGTATGTAAAGTACAACGTAAAACGGGGACTTCGTGACTTGGACGGACGAGGCGTGCTTGCAGGCCTTACCAATATTTCTGACGTTTGTGCGTCGAGGGAAGAAAATGGTGTCCGGATTCCGATTCCGGGGAACTTATATTATAGAGGATATAACATTAAAGATTTGGTAAACGGATTTTTGGATGATGGTCATTTCGGATTTGAAGAAATCGCATATCTTCTGCTGTTTGGCGAACTTCCGAATCAGGGAGAACTGCAGGTATTTACCGATATGCTGGCAGAAAGAAGAACACTTCCAAAGTATTTTGTACGCGACGTTATTATGAAGGCACCAAGTCCGGATATGATGAACAGCCTGTCACGTTCTATTTTGACGCTGTACTCCTATGATGAGAAGGCAGATGATACAAGTATCCCGAATGTACTTCGTCAAAGTTTGAACCTGATCAGCCAGTTTCCGATGCTGATGGTATACGGATATCATGCGTATAACTATAAAAAAGGTGAAGATTTGTTCATCTATGCACCGTCGAAGGATTTGTCCATGGCGGAAAACATATTGATGATGCTGCGTGAAGACAGACAGTACACACCATTAGAGGCGAAGATTCTGGATATGGCACTGGTGCTTCACATGGATCATGGCGGTGGAAATAACTCTACCTTTACAACCCATGTGGTGACTTCCTCCGGAACGGATACGTATTCCACAATTGCGGCAGCGATGGCATCTTTGAAAGGACCAAAGCATGGTGGTGCCAATATCAAAGTAACACAGATGTTTGAAGATATGAAAGAACACGTGATAGACTGGACTGATAAAGATGCAGTACGCCAATACCTGAATGATCTACTGGATAAGAAGGCATTTGACCAAAAAGGTCTTATCTATGGTATGGGACACGCAATTTATTCGATTTCTGACCCGAGAGCCGAGATTTTCAAAGGTTTCGTCAAACAACTTGCGGTTGAAAAAGGCTGTGAAGCAGAATATGCACTTTATGAAATGGTAGAGCATATGGCACCGGAAGTCATTGCTCAGAAACGGAAGATGTACAAGGGCGTAAATGCAAATGTGGATTTTTACAGTGGTCTTGTATACAATATGCTGGGACTTCCGAAAGAACTCTACACACCGATTTTTGCGGCAGCCCGTATTGTCGGATGGAGTGCACACAGACTGGAAGAGTTGAAAAATGTGGATAAGATTATCAGACCGGCTTATATGCCACTGGCACCTTATCGCGAATATACGAAGATAGACGAAAGATAAATCTTAAATCTGACTTAATAAAATTTCGATTCTTTTTAGAAAACACACATAATTTGAACACAAATTG
>CAZXQK010000083.1:0-5895 GCA_964642785.1 uncultured Faecalimonas sp. | reverse complement strand
GCTTTGAATGACCCGGAGGTCATAAAGGCCTATATTGGAGGTTAAAGATGGCATTATTAGAAGTAAAAGATCTTCAAGTGTATTACGGTGTGATTCAGGCACTGAAAGGAATTAACTTTGAAGTAAATGAAGGTGAAATCGTCACTTTGATTGGCGCTAATGGTGCGGGAAAGACAACGACAATGCAGAGTATCATTGGACTGATTCCATCTGGCAGCGGAACAGTTTTATTTGACGGACAGGATATTACGAAAATGCCATGTCACAAGATTGTTCGCTCCGGGCTGACACAGGTTCCGGAAGGAAGAAGAATTTTTCAAGAACTGACCGTATATGAAAATCTGCTGATGGGTGGGTTTTCGCAAAAAGAACAGTCGTTGCTGAAAAAAGACATCGAGAGCATTTATGAACGTTTTCCGAGACTTGCAGAAAGGAAAAATCAGATTGCAGGAACGCTTTCCGGAGGAGAACAGCAGATGCTGGCTATCGGAAGAGCTATGATGAGTCGTCCAAAGTTATTGCTTTTAGATGAACCATCTATGGGGTTGTCTCCGCTCTTAGTAGATCAAGTGTTTGAAATCATTAAGCAGCTGCGCGACGATGGAACTACGATTTTACTTGTGGAACAAAACGCAGGAAAATCATTGGCAATATCAGACAGAGCTTATGTGCTTGAACTTGGAAATATTGTATTAAGTGGAACAGGTGCAGAACTGGCTGCAAGTGATGAAGTGAAAAAAGCATATCTTGGCGGATAAGATGAAAAATAAAGCAGAACTTATTCAGGTGTGTAAAGTGCATACTTGAATGAGTTCTTTTTTTGCGGTTAATTGTATAAATTTTAAGGCAGATAGTGCCATTGATAGGAATATGGACAGATGTTAAAATTGTTTTAAAGTAATAGTATTATGTGGGAAGAAAGGTGAGAAAATGAAGTGTATTATTAATGGACAAATTGTGTTGCCGGACAGTGTTGTTACTGGAATGGTACTTGTTTTTGATGAAACAATCAAGGGCATTGTTCCGGAAAGTGACATTTGCCTGAACGATTATGAAGTGATTGATGCGAAAGGAAATCTGGTAGCACCGGGATTGGTGGACATCCATATTCACGGTTATTTGGGAGAAGATGCTTCTGACGGAAGTAAAGACGGTTTAAAGAAAATATCTTCGGGAATTGCGAAAAACGGAGTGACTTCCTGGTGTCCTACGACCATGACAGTTGCAAAAGAAGAAATCGTAAAGGCGTTTGATACAGCAAGGGAAGTGAAGACAGAAACTGCAACTTACGGTGCGAAAATTTTAGGAATCAACTGTGAGGGACCATTTATTAATCCTTCTAAGAAAGGAGCACAGTTAGAAGACTATATTTTACCTCCGGATGGAGAGTTTGTTTTAGAACACGCAGACATTGTGAAATTATTTACAGTGGCACCGGAAATGGAAGGTGCATTGGATTGTATTAAAAAAGTGTATGAAGATGGCAGAGTTTTGGTTTCTATGGGACATACAGGGGCAAGTTTTGACGAGGCAAATGAAGGAATCAAGGCAGGGGTGCGTCATACCACGCATTTGTTTAATGCCATGACAGCACTGCAACATCGTAATCCGGGTGTAGTAGGTGCGGCGCTTTCTGATGAAAATGTAAGCTGTGAATTGATTGCGGATACATTTCATGTGAATCCGGGTTTATACAAACTGGTTGCGAAGGCGAAAGGAGATAAGTTATGTCTGATTACGGACTGCATGCGTGCAGGCGGAATGGAGGACGGTGACTACACACTAGGAGGTCAGCATGTTATCAAGACAGGCATTCAGTGCTTGTTGGAAGACGGAACCATCGCAGGAAGCGTATTGAAACTAAATGAAGCAGTGCGTAATCTGAAGAATCATACGGAATTATCCATACCGGAAGTGTTTGCGTGTGCAAGTCTGAATCCGGCGAAAGCGGTGGGCGAAGCAGAACGAATCGGGTCATTAGAAGTGGGAAAATGTGCAGATATTATGATTTGCGATGACGAGATTCGGGTCATGACGACTATCATCAACGGAGAGATATTTTCATAAAAAAATAGAAAGAAAAAGGAGAAGAACCATGATAAAAGCAATTTTAGATCCGGAATACCGGCCGATGGCGAAAGTGGTATCCGAATATCAGGAAAATGTAAAAAAAACAGGCGGAGTACCACTCGTAATCGCTGTGGAGAGAAATAAAGGGTATATTTCTACTTATGAAATGGATGTTTACGCAGACGGAACAGGTCATGATGAAGAAAATTACGGAGTGGCAGAGCGTATTGTAAAGACATTATTATGGCTTTATGGTGGTTATAAAGTAACAATTGCAGGCTCTAAGAAGATTTACGAAGGTCTGGCAGCGGCTTACCGAAAAGGCGGTGCAAGAGAGTTTGATGTCGATTTCATGTCAAGAGTTTATGAAAAACCGTTTGAAGTATTATACGTAGAACATGTAGAAGATGCACCAAAGACCTATCAGGCGGCAGATTCTATCGGACGTCATTTGGACGGTTGCCGTATCGGTTTTGATGCGGGCGGAAGTGACCGTAAGGTAAGTGCTGTGATTGACGGAGAAACAGTATATTCAGAAGAAGTGGTCTGGTTTCCAAAACTGCAGTCTGATCCGGAGTATCATTATCAGGGAATTTTAGAAGCGATGAAGACAGCAGCGTCCCATATGCCGAGAGTTGATGCAATCGGAGTTTCTTCAGCAGGTGTTTATATCGATAATAAAATTATGGTGGCATCTTTGTTCCTGAAGGTTTCGGATGAAGATTTTGAGAAAAAAGTAAAGACAATGTACATGGATATTGCAAAGGAAATTGGAGATGTTCCGGTAGAAGTTGCAAACGATGGCGATGTAACTGCACTTGCGGGTGCAATGGATTTAAATGATAACAACGTGCTTGGCGTTGCCATGGGAACCAGCGAAGCAGTCGGATATGTAGATCCCGAAGGGAATATTACGGGCTGGCTCAATGAACTTGCATTTGTACCGGTAGATTACAACAAAGATGCAATGGTAGATGAGTGGAGCGGTGATTATGGTTGTGGTGTAAAATATTTCTCACAAGACAGCGTTATCAAGCTTGCACCGGCAGCAGGTATTGAATTAGAGGAAAGTCTGTCTCCGGCAGAAAAACTGAAAGTGGTTCAGAAACTGATGGCAGAAGGCGATAAAAGAGCTGCGAAAATCTACGATACGATTGGCGTTTATTTTGGAAACACAATCGCATATTATGCAATGTTCTATGATATCAAACATGTCATCATTATGGGACGTGTGACAAGTGGGGAAGGCGGAAGCATTATCCTTGACCGGGCAAATGAAGTGCTTGAAACAGAATATCCGGAACTTGCGAAAAAATTAGAATTACATATTCCGGACGAAAAGAGCCGCCGTGTAGGTCAGTCAGTGGCTGCGGCAAGTCTTCCGAGAATCTAGGAAATCTTGAAAATTGCAGAAAATGAAGACGGTTCATGCAAAAATCTGTTTGCGTGAACCGTCTTGTCAGTCACATCTCTTATTTAAATGTAATTGCACAATTTTTTATTTTCATGTTGCGGCTCGGATGTCAACTGAATCCCCAAACGCTTGAATACTTTAATATCAACGGAAGAGAGCATAACCGATGTGTGTGCCTGACAGCCGTTTAATTTTGGAATCTGCTCTAAGGCAAGTTGTGCCTCCTTGTCTGTGGCTGCACACATGGAAAGAGCAATTAATACTTCGTCTGTGTGAAGTCTCGGATTCTTGCTGCCTAGGTAATCCGTTTTTAATTTTTGGATTGGTTCGATTACCGTAGGGGAAATCAAGTGCAGCTCGTCATCTAATCCGGCCAGTGTTTTTAATGCATTTAACAACAATGCAGAGGAGGCTCCGAGAAGCGGAGTGGTCTTTCCGGTGATCATTGTGCCGTCTTCTAGTTCTAAGGCAGCAGCAGGACCGTCAGTCTCGTTTGCACGGTCTAATGCGGCTTGAACAACTTTTCGCTCATCAATGGTAATGTGAGCTTGGTTCATCAGTAGTTTCAACTTAAATACTTCATCTTCGTCGGATGTTCCTGCTACAAGACCTTTCAATACTGCATAATATCTGCGGATAATCTCCTGATTAGAAGCTTCGCGGCAGATTGCATCATCGCAGATACAGTTTCCGGCCATATTTACTCCCATGTCTGTTGGAGATTTGTAAGGATTTTCTCCGTAGATGCGTTCGAAAATCGCATCCAATACCGGAAAGATTTCTACGTCACGATTGTAGTTTACCGTTGTAATTCCATAAGCATCTAAATGGAACGGATCAATCATATTCACATCGTTCAGGTCAGCAGTTGCGGCTTCGTACGCAAGGTTGACCGGGTGCTTCAATGGAATGTTCCAAATCGGGAATGTTTCAAATTTGGCATATCCGGCACGAACCCCCCGTTTATGTTCGTGGTACAACTGGGAAAGGCAGGTCGCCATTTTCCCGCTTCCCGGTCCCGGTGCTGTTACGATGACAAGCGGTCTTGTAGTTTCAATGTAATCATTTTTTCCATAGCCCTCATCACTGACAATGAGCGGAATATTAGAAGGATATCCTTCAATATTGTAATGTGTATATACTTTAATGTTTAGTTTTTCTAATTTTGATTTGAAATGATCGGCACTGGCTTGTCCGGAGTATTGGGTAATGACAACGCTTCCGACGTACAGACCTTTTTCCTTAAAGGAATCCATCAGTCGCAAAACATCTGTGTCATAGGTAATTCCTAAATCTCCGCGTACCTTATTTTTCTCGATGTCACAGGCACTGATCACGATGACAATTTCTGCCTGTTCGGATAACTGCATCAACAACTTCAGTTTGCTGTCCGGAGCAAATCCCGGAAGGACTCTGGCAGCGTGATAATCGTCAAACAGTTTTCCGCCAAATTCTAGGTATAACTTGTTGTCAAAGTGGCTGATTCTTTCGCGAATATGCTCAGACTGCATTTGTAAGTATTTTTCATTATCAAATCCTATTTTCATATATGCTTCTTCTTTCCTCGTAAATTTAAGCTACTTGTCTAGTATACTACAAACCATATAGATTTATCTAGTCCTATTCCTTGGAAAATTCAGAAAAATTTCACAATGTTTTGGTTGATTTATAAAGGGGCAATCTTTATAATAAAGAAGTATTGTATTGAGGAGGATAAAGATGGAACAAAACCAGAATAATAAAAATAGAAATCAGAATCCGAAAAACGATAAGCGTGGCTGGATTTTGGTGATTGCTACCACATTGATTACAGGAATGATTTTTGTGAACCTGTTTAACATGCTTGGAAGTTCCAAGACAAAAGAGATCACCTACAGTGAATTTATCACCATGGTGGATGAGGGGAAAGTGGAGAAGGTGGAAATCGGCAGTGACAGGCTGACTATTACTCCGAAGACACAGACTCCACAAAATGCATGGGAACAGTTATTTCCGAGTACGCAGATTACGTATTATACAGGACTTGGGGAAGGAGAACTTTTAGAACAGAGACTGGACAAGGCCGGTGTTACTTTTTCTTACAAGATTCCGGATACGGGAAGTGCATTGTTTTGGAATATTATGCTGACAATCGTGCTTCCGTTTGGATTGATTTTTGTATTTTTCAGTTTCATGATGAAGAAGATGTCAAAAGGTGGCGGCATTATGGGGATTGGAAAGAGCAATGCCAAGATGTACGTGGAAAAGCAGACCGGAGTGACATTTAAGGATGTTGCGGGACAGGACGAAGCCAAGGAGTCTTTGCAAGAAGTGGTTGATTTCCTGCACAATCCAAAGAAGTATACGGAAATCGGTGCGAAACTGCCGAAGGGTGCATTGCTTGTAGGTCCACCAGGAACCGGTAAGACCTT
>CAZXQK010000082.1:0-5915 GCA_964642785.1 uncultured Faecalimonas sp. | reverse complement strand
GCAGCACAGAGTGATGGAGCAGGCGGAGTGGAAGATATTACCACAGGCAATTGATTTGATTGCAAATGATAAACTGGAACTGGCAGACGGGAAAGTGTGGATAAAATAGGAGAATACAGATGAAAGTATTGATTGTTGGAAGCGGTGGCAGAGAACACGCTATTGCATGGAAAGTAGCACAAAGTGAAAAAGTAGACAAGATTTATTGTGCACCGGGAAATGCCGGCTGTGCAGAATATGCGGAATGTGTTGCAATTGGAGCAATGGAATTTGACAAGTTGGTTGCATTTGCGAAAGAAAAAGAAATTGACCTTACCGTGATCGGAATGGATGACCCATTGGTTGGCGGTGTGGTGGATGCATTTGAAGAAGCCGGACTTCGCGTATTTGGTCCGCGTAAAAATGCAGCGATTCTGGAGGGTTCAAAAGCATTTTCAAAGGATTTGATGAAAAAGTATCATATTCCGACAGCAGGGTATGAAAATTTTGACAATGCTGATGATGCACTTGCTTATCTGGAGACGGCAAAATTTCCAATTGTCCTGAAAGCAGATGGTCTTGCGTTGGGAAAAGGTGTGTTGATTTGCAATACGTTGGAAGAAGCAAAAGAGGGAGTTCGTTCCATTATGCTGGACAAACAGTTTGGTACAGCAGGAAATCGCATGGTCATTGAAGAATTTATGACGGGACGTGAGGTTTCGGTTCTGTCTTTTGTAGATGGAAATGCAATCAAAACCATGACATCGGCACAGGATCACAAACGTGCGAAAGACGGTGACCTGGGACTGAATACAGGTGGTATGGGGACTTTTTCGCCGAGTCCGTTTTATACAGAAGAAGTTGATGCGTTTTGCAGAAAATATATTTATCAGCCGACTGTTGATGCAATGAAAGCAGAAGGACGGGAATTCAAAGGTATTATTTTCTTCGGATTGATGCTGACACCGGACGGACCGCGCGTCTTAGAATACAATGCGAGATTCGGTGACCCGGAAACGCAGGTTGTCCTTCCGCGAATGAAAAGTGATATTGTGGATGTGTTTGAAGCATGTATTGACGGAACCTTGGATCAGGTTGATTTGGAGTTTGAAGATAACGCAGCGGTGTGCGTTGTTCTTGCGTCAGACGGTTATCCTTTAAAGTACGAAAAAGGATTTCCGATAGAAGGATTGGATACGTTCAAAGAACATGACGGTTATTATTGTTTCCATGCGGGTACCAGGTTTGACGGAGATGCCATCGTGACAAATGGAGGTCGTGTACTCGGTGTTACTGCAAAAGGAAATAACTTGAAAGAAGCAAGAGCAAATGCTTATGCGGCGGCGGAGTGGGTCACATTTGCAAACAAATATATGAGAAAAGATATCGGAAAAGCGATTGATGAAGTTTAGAGGAGATGGGTGCGATGAAAAATTCGCACCCTTTTTGGGCAAGTTAGGCATAGACAAAACTGTGCGATGTGTTATAATGTTATTATAACACAAGAGAAAAGGTGAGAGATATGATAATAGAAATTGATTTCAACAGTGATGAGGCGATTTATATGCAGTTGTGCAACCAGATTATTTACGGTATCGCTACATCAAGGATACGGGAAGGAGAGTCGCTGCCGTCGGTTCGTCAGTTGGCGGAAGAAATCGGTATTAATATGCATACGGTAAATAAGGCGTATGCAGTGTTGCGAGAGGAAGGAATCATACATTTGGACAGACGAAAAGGTGCTGTAATCTCCATTGACATTGATAAAATGCAGGCATTGGAGAATATGAGAAGACAGCTTTCGGTAGTTCTGGCAAAAGGGCGTTGTAAAAATATTACAAAAGAAGATGTCTATGCATTGGTAGATGAAATTTACGAACTTTATGATTAAGCGGCAATGATAGGGAGGTTATAAAATATGCAAAAAAGTTTCACGATGCAAGCTGAAAAAGTGCTTGTGACAGCAAAAAGACTGGCAAAAAAGTGGGGGCATCCGTATGTTGGAACGGAGCATTTGCTTTTGGCACTGCGAAAAGAATTTACGGGAGTTGCAGCACAGGTATTGGCGATGCACAATGTTGAGGAGGAGAAGATTACAAGAATAATAGAAGAACTTGGTGCTCTGAATAAAGAAGAAAAAAATGGGAAAATGCAGTATAGTCCGAGAATGGAGTTTCTTTTGGATAATGCGTTTCAGGAGGCGGTGCAACAAAAATCAGAGAAAATCGGGACAGAACATTTACTGCTTGCGATGCTTCATGATATAGATTGCGTTGCTACACGTATTTTAGCGACACTGAATGTGGATATGGTGAAAGTGCAGGATGATATTTTGCGCGTGGTAGGCATCAATCCGAAGGAATACGGCGACGGTTTGGAAAACGGACGTGTGCAGGGGGGTATGCTGGAACAGTTTGGTACAGATTTGACAGAACAGGCAGCTGAAGGAAAGTTAGATCCTGTGGTGGGGAGAGAACAGGAAATTGAACGTCTGATGGAGATATTGAGCAGACGGACAAAAAACAATCCTTGTATGATTGGTGAACCGGGTGTTGGAAAAACAGCGATTATAGAAGGTCTTGCGAGCAGGATTGCAGAAGGTCTTGTGCCGGAGGGCATGCGGGAAAAAAGAATTCTGACTTTGGATTTATCCGGTATGGTTGCCGGGACTAAATATCGGGGTGAATTTGAAGAACGGATGAAGAAACTGCTAAGAGAAGTGAAAGCAGATCCGAATACCATTCTCTTTTTAGATGAGATTCATACAATCATAGGTGCAGGCGGTGCGGAAGGTGCGCTGGATGCGGCAAATATCTTGAAACCGGCCATGGCGAGAGGCGAGATCCAACTGATAGGTGCGACTACGATTCAGGAATACCGCAAGCACATTGAAAAGGATGCTGCTTTGGAACGCAGATTCCAACCGATTATGGTGGAAGAACCGGATACGGAATTGTGTCTGGAAATTTTGGCGGGATTAAAAACAAAGTTTGAAGAACATCATCGGGTAATCATATCTGACGAGGCCTTACTTGCGGCTATCGGGTTATCAGAAAGATATATCAATGACCGACATTTACCGGACAAAGCAATTGATGTTTTGGATGAAGCTTGTTCAAAGGTGAGTTTGCGAGGTTACAAAGTTCCGGATAATTTGGAAAAGTTAGAGCAACAGTTACAGGAACTTTTGAACAAAAAAGAAGAAGAGATTAAAGCAGGACATTTCGCAGAGGCGTCTCTGATTCAAAGTGAACAGGAAGCATTAGGGAAGAAAATTGACAGCATGAAGAAGAGATTTCGCAATGCACAGGCGAAGAAACAGCCGGAAGTGATAGAAGAGGATATTGCAGGGGTTATTTCGTCATGGACGAAAATACCGGTGCAAAAATTGACAGAAACGGAAGGTTCCAGACTTCGCAGATTAGAGCAGACACTTCATAAACGCGTTGTAGGACAGGAAGAAGCGGTGACGGCAGTGGCGAAGGCAGTGAAGCGTGGCCGAGTGGGAATTAAGAGTCCGAACCGGCCGGTTGGCTCGTTTTTGTTCTTGGGACCGACCGGTGTTGGAAAGACAGAACTGGCAAAGACCTTGGCAGAAGCTTTATTTGGAAATGAAGATGCAATGATTCGCATTGATATGTCTGAATACATGGAGAAACACAGTGTATCGAAGATGATAGGGTCTCCACCGGGGTATGTTGGACATGAGGAAGGTGGACAATTAAGTGAAAAAGTGCGGAGAAATCCATATTCGGTTATTCTTTTTGATGAGATTGAGAAAGCGCACCAAGATGTCTTTAATATTTTACTGCAGGTTTTGGATGATGGTCATATCACGGATTCACAAGGAAGAAAGGTTGATTTTAAAAATACAGTCATCATTATGACTTCTAATGCAGGAGCGAAGGCGATTATAGAACCGAAAAAACTCGGTTTTGGTGCAAAGGAAGATGAAGCGGAAGATTATAAAAAGATGAAATCTAATGTGATGGAAGAAGTGAAACGATTGTTCCGTCCGGAATTTTTGAATCGTATTGATGAAACAATCGTGTTCCATGCTTTGAATGAAGAACACATGAAGAAGATTGTGGGACTTATGTGTAAAGAATTGGAAGAACGCGTGAAAAAGCAATTGGGAATAGCACTGGTTGTAAGGGATTCGGTGAAAAAACTCATTGTTGAAATAGGAACGGATAAAAAATATGGTGCACGTCCGTTGCGCAGAGCACTTCAGAATGAATTGGAAGACCGTTTAGCGGAAGCAATCTTAAATGGAGAAGTGAAAGCGGGAGAAGAAGTAATTGTTCACGTATCTAATAAGAAAATTGTGTTCAATTAGAATGGAGTAAACAGATGGCGAAAGGAAAGAAAAGTGTTTTTTTCTGCCAAAATTGTGGTCATGAAGAAAACAAATGGCTGGGACAGTGTCCTATGTGTAAAGAATGGAACACTTTTGTGGAAGAACGTGTTTCGGTTACAAAAAACAGCAGTGTCAAACCGGGAAAAGAGACGGAAGTAGTCGCACTTAAGAATATTGAGACAGATTCTGAAGAAAGAATACAGACAAGGATCAAGGAATTAGATCGTGTTTTGGGAGGTGGAATTGTACCGGGCTCTCTTGTGCTTGTAGGAGGTGATCCGGGAATCGGGAAATCTACCCTGCTGTTGCAGGTGTGTCGAAAATTAAGTGAAGATAAAAAACAGGTATTGTACATTTCCGGTGAAGAGTCACTGAAACAGATTAAACTTCGGGCGAATCGTATGGGTGAATTTAAAGAAGATTTGTATTTGCTTTGTGAAACAAATTTAGATACGATTCGTACAGTGATAGAAATGCGTAAACCGGATGTGGTTGTGATTGACTCCGTTCAGACGATGTATAGTGAAGAAGTGGCATCTGCTCCGGGGAGTGTCTCTCAGGTGCGGGAGTCCACGAATGTTTTCATGCAGTTGGCAAAAGGGTTGGGGATTTCGATTTTTATTGTGGGACACGTAACAAAGGAAGGAACTGTTGCGGGACCGAGAGTGTTGGAACACATGGTGGATACAGTGCTGTATTTTGAAGGTGACAGACATGCTTCTTATCGGATTTTGCGTGGTGTAAAAAACCGTTTTGGTTCGACAAATGAGATAGGAGTTTTTGAAATGCGCCAAACCGGACTTGCGGAGGTGGAAAATCCTTCGGAGTACATGCTGAACGGAAAACCGGAACACGCTTCAGGTTCTGTAGTGGCGTGTTCGATAGAAGGAACACGTCCAATTCTGATTGAAATACAGGCTTTGGTTTGCAACAGCAATTTCGGCATGCCGAGAAGAACTGCAGCAGGTACGGATTACAATCGTGTCAATCTTCTGATGGCTGTCTTGGAAAAAAGATTAGGACTTCATCTTTCAAATTATGATGCATATGTCAATATAGCGGGTGGTGTGAAGATGAATGAACCGGCAATTGATCTTGGAATTATGATGGCAATTGTTTCGAGTTATAAGAATTGCGCTATTAATGAAAAGACGATTGTTTTTGGCGAGGTGGGGTTGAGCGGAGAAGTCCGCGCAGTCAGTATGCCTGAACAACGTGTGGCAGAAGCAAAAAAATTAGGATTTCAAACTTGCATACTGCCGGAAGTGTCAAAAGATATGGTGAAAAATATTGAGGGGATCAAAATTATTGGCGTAAAAAATATAGGTGACGCAATGCAATTGATTTAGGAATTGTGCAAAACAAACAAAAAAGGTAACGAGGAATAGAATTTTTTGTTCCTCGTTTTTGCAAAATAGTGTTGACTTTTGTAAAAAGTAGTGATATTCTAGTTAAAGTCTTGCGGAAGACAACGAGAAAACATGGAGAACAAAATAAAAAAGTTTAAAAAAGTTGTTGACAATGGTTTTACAGTGTGATATTCTGATATGGCTGTCGCAAGAGAGCAAAGAGAACC
>CAZXQK010000081.1:0-5942 GCA_964642785.1 uncultured Faecalimonas sp. | reverse complement strand
GATGTTATGGCCAGGGAAGGGTTGAAATGAAAACTATATTTTCAGACTATCGAAAAAGAAGAAAGTGTGGTACAATTGGGCGAAAGGATAAGCTCGGAGTGAAGAAAAATGGCAAAAAAAGAGACAAAAACAAATGCAATGCGCATTTTGGACACGATGAAGATTACATATGAAATGCGCACATATGAGTGTGAGGAATTTGTGGATGGTATGCATTTGGCAGAGATGTTGAAACTTCCGTATGAACAAGTGTATAAAACATTGGTGACTGTTGGGAAAAGCAAAACACATTATGTATTTGTGATTCCGGTTGCGGAGGAAATTGACTTTAAGAAAGCAGCAAGAATCGTTGGTGAAAAGTCGCTGGAAATGTTACCGCTGAAGGATTTGACCGCAGTAACCGGGTATATCAGAGGTGGTTGCACATCTATTGGAATGAAGAAAAAATTTCAGACAGTCATTCAGGAAGAAGCAGAACATTTGGAGAAGGTTGTGGTAAGTGGCGGAAGACGAGGACTACAATTACTGTTAAAGCCGGAAGATTTGCGAAAGGCTGCGGAAGCCTCCTTTGCAGATGTGATTGTCGGTCGTCATCACAACGATTTACTTTTCGATTAAAGCTTGATATACTTTTTATATATCTTTTGTGAGGAGAATAGTTATGAAATGGAATAAATTCAGATTGACGACAACAACAGAAAGTGAAGATTTGGTCAGCAGTATGCTGATGGATTTGGGGATTCAGGGAATCGAGATTGAAGATAAGATTCCGTTGACACAATCCGACAAAGAGCAGATGTTTGTGGATATTCTTCCGGAGATTGCACCGGATGACGGAGTGGCATACATCAGTTTTTATCTCGAAGAGGAAGAAGATAAAGATGCCATGCTTGATAAAGTGAAAGCAGAATTGGAAGAAATGAGTGCTTATGTCAATGTAGGAGAGTGTACGATAGAAGAATCTCAGACAGAAGACGTTGACTGGGTGAATAACTGGAAACAGTATTTTCATCAGTTTTATGTGGATGACATTCTTATCATTCCGTCATGGGAAGAGGTGAAAGAAGAAGATCAGGACAAGATGATCATTCATATTGATCCGGGTACTGCTTTCGGAACGGGTATGCATGAGACAACACAACTTTGCATCCGTCAGCTTCGTAAATTTGTAAAGGAAAATACTACAATTCTGGATGTAGGTTGTGGCAGTGGGATTCTCGGAATGCTGGCGTTGAAGTTCGGGGCAAGGCATTCTGTCGGAACAGATTTAGATCCGTGCGCCCTCGATGCAACTTATGAAAATATGGAAGTGAATGGAATTTCCAAAGAACAGTATCAAGTGATGATTGGAAACATCATCAGCGATAAAGAGGTGCAGGATAAAGTAGGGTATGAGAAATATGATATCGTCGTTGCAAATATTCTGGCAGATGTTCTGGTTCCACTTACGCCGGTGATTGTCCATCAGTTAAAGCAAGGCGGAATTTATATCACCAGCGGTATTATCGAAGAAAAGGAAGAAACGGTTGTAAATTGCGTGAAAGAAGCGGGCTTAGAAGTTTTGGAAGTGACACATCAAGGAGAGTGGGTTTCTGTAACAGCAAGAAAGAACTAGGGGAGAGATATGCATCATTTTTTTGTGACACCTGAGCAGGTGAAAGAAGACCGGATACAAATAGAAGGATCGGATGTGAATCACATCAAAAACGTGCTTCGTATGAAAATCGGGGAAGAACTTCATATCAGTGACGGCAATAACAAAAAGTATTTGTGTGAGATTGCAAAAGTGTCTGCGGATATGGTTCTGGCGCAAATCAAAGAAGAACTTGCTTCCGATACAGAACTGCCATCAAAAATCTATCTGTTTCAGGGGCTGCCGAAAGGTGATAAGATGGAATTGATAGTGCAAAAGGCAGTGGAACTTGGTGTTTATGAGATTATTCCGGTTTCGACAAAGCGTGCAGTTGTGAAGTTGGACGATAAGAAAGCAGCGAAAAAAGTGGAACGTTGGAACAGTATTTCTGAAGGTGGGGCAAAACAATCCGGTCGAAATATGGTTCCAAAGGTGAAAAAAGTTATGACATACAAAGAAGCCATGCAGTACGCAAAGGACTTGGATGTGGTGTTGCTTCCGTATGAGCTGGCAGAAGGCATGGAAGATACAAAGCAGTGCATAGAGGCTGTAAGACCGGGAATGTCTGTCGGAATCTTTATCGGTCCGGAGGGCGGATTTGAGACATCGGAGGTAGAGTATGCACTGGAACAGGGGGCAAAAGCGATTACTCTCGGACGAAGAATTCTGCGCACAGAGACTGCCGGGCTTACGATACTGTCCATTTTAATGTATCATTTGGAATGTGAAACTCATAAATTATAAGTAAGAATAAAATCAGGAGAGTAGAAATGGAAGTATATTTGGATAATTCGGCCACTACAAAATGTTATGACAGCGTGCGTGAACTGGTCGGAAAAGTCATGTGCGAGGATTATGGAAATCCGTCGTCTATGCACAAAAAAGGCGTAGACGCTGAACAATATGTGCGTGAAGCGAAGGAAACATTGGCAAAACTGTTGAAGGTGCAGGAGAAGGAACTGTTCTTTACTTCAGGTGGTACAGAAAGTGATAATCTGGCTTTGATAGGCTGTGCAAGGGCAAACAGACGTGCCGGGAATCATTTGATTACGTCATCGATTGAACACCCTGCCATTTTAAATACCATGCACTATCTGGAGAGAGAAGAAGGATTTCGCGTGACGTATCTTCCGGTTGATTCTGACGGACGGATTAAACTGCAGGCGTTAAAGCAGGCGTTGTGCCGGGATACCATTTTAGTATCCGTTATGTACGTGAATAATGAAGTGGGATCTGTTCAGCCGATTGAGGAGGCTGCTCAGATTGTCAAGAATTTTAACCGTAATATCTTGTTTCATGTAGATGCGGTGCAGGGATTTGGTAAATATCGGATTTACCCAAAACGAATCGGTGTGGATTTGCTGTCTGTCAGCGGTCACAAGATTCATGGACCGAAAGGAACGGGGCTTCTTTATGTCAATGAAAAAGTAAAGATTAAACCGATTCTTTTTGGTGGAGAGCAGCAGAAAAATGTCCGTTCCGGTACGGAAAATGTACCCGGAATTGCAGGACTTGGTCTTGCGGCAAAAGAGATTTATACGAATTTTGATGCGAAGATTGAGAAGATGCGGGATTTGAAGGCATATTTTATCGAAGGTTTGCAGCAGATTCCTCACATTGCGATTCATGGACGGACAGATGAAACAAGTGCGCCTCATATTGTCAGTGTCGGATTTGCAGGAATCCGCAGTGAAGTGCTGCTTCATACTTTGGAGAGCAAAGGCATCTATGTGTCGAGCGGTTCTGCCTGTGCATCCAACCACCCGGCAATCAGTGGTGTGCTGAAAGGAATCGGTACAGGGCAGCAGTATCTGGATGCCACATTGCGGTTTAGTTTTTCGGAATTTACGACACAAGAAGAAATTGACTATACGTTGGAAACGTTATATAATTGTGTACCGACACTGAGAAAATACACAAGATATTAGGAGGAATTTTTACCAATGAAATTTCAGGCTTTTTTGATAAAATACGGTGAAATCGGATTGAAGGGGAAGAATCGTTATATGTTCGAGGATGCCCTGATGAACCAGATTCGGTTTGCCTTAAAGGATGCAGACGGCGATTTCCATGTGCACAAATCACAGGCAAGAATTTTTGTAGAGTGCGATGGATATTATGATTATGAAGAAACGGTGGAAGCACTGAAGAAGGTGTTTGGTATTGTAGGAATCTGTCCGGTGATTTACGCAGAGGATACCGGGTTTGACGATTTGAAAAATGTAGTCATAGATTATATGGATCAGATGTATCCGGATAAGAACATCACATTTAAAGTGGAAGCAAGACGTGGAAAGAAAAGTTATCCGAAAAATTCAATGGAAATCAACTGCGACCTGGGAGAAGCGATTTTAAATGCGTTTCCGGAAATCCGGGTAGATGTGCACAAGCCGGATGTAATGTTGAACATCGAAGTTCGGGATTTGATTTATATTTATTCAGAAATCATTCCGGGACCGGGAGGAATGCCGGTGGGAACTAACGGAAAAGCAATGCTTCTTTTATCAGGAGGAATCGACAGCCCGGTGGCAGGATATATGATTGCAAAACGTGGGGTAGAATTAGAGGCGACTTATTTTCATGCACCGCCGTATACCAGTGAACGTGCGAAACAGAAAGTGGTGGATTTGGCACGGCTTGTTTCAAAATATTCCGGACCGATTAAGTTGAATGTTGTGAATTTTACAGATATTCAGTTATATATTTACGAAAAATGTCCGCACGAAGAACTGACCATTATCATGCGAAGATATATGATGAAGATTGCGGAACATTTTGCAAAAGAAAGCGGCTGTCTGGGTATGATTACAGGTGAAAGCATTGGACAAGTGGCAAGTCAGACCATGCAAAGTCTGGCGGCGACCAATGATGTCTGTACGCTTCCTGTGTACCGTCCGCTGATTGGATTTGATAAGCAGGAGATTATTGAGGTTTCAGAAAAAATCAACACTTTTGAAACATCGATTCTGCCATTTGAGGATTGCTGTACCATCTTTGTGGCGAAGCATCCGGTGACAAAGCCGAATATCGGTATTATCAGACGTTCGGAAGAAAATCTTGCAGAAAAGATTGATGAATTGATGGAAGAAGCAATTCGGACGGTAGAGACTATTGTTGTGAAGTAGAAAATGAAAAAAGTCCCCACATACCACTTGTTGTACGGGGACTTTTGCATTATACTAAGTAAGGAGCAAGTTCGGTTAAAACTTCTTCAGCCTGTGTATCATTTGCATGGATATTAAGAGTAATAGATTTAGATAAGTCTAAACTGAAAATTCCCATAATTGATTTTGCATCGATGACGTATCTTCCGGATACTAAATCGAAATCGTAATCAAATCTATTGATGAGATTCACAAATGTTTTTACTTTATCGATTGAATTTAAAGAAATTTCTACTGCTTTCATAAACACCCTCCTTGATTCTTTGTTACCTATCAATATCTTATGCTTATTGGTAAGAAAAGTCAAGGAACAAATTGTATTAAAATAACGGAGAGGATTACCAATATGAAGAAAGTCGCATTACACAATCTGGGTTGCAAGGTGAATGCTTACGAAACAGAAGCCATGCAGGAAATGCTGGAAAATCATGGATATGAGATTGTGCCATTCAAGGAAGGGGCAGACATTTACATCATTAATACGTGTACGGTTACAAATATGGCTGACCGTAAATCCCGTCAGATGCTTCATCGGGCAAAAAAAATGAATCCGCATGCGCTTGTGGTGGCGACAGGGTGTTATGTACAGGCACAGGAAAATCATGGTGAAGTGGATGAATGCATTGATATTGTTATTGGGAATAATCGAAAGAAAGATTTAATTGAGATTCTGGAGCAACACATTTCAAAGGCAGTGATAGACATTAACCATACGAAAGAGTATGAAGAAATGCATCTGAGTAAAACAGCGGAACATACCAGGGCTTATATCAAGGTACAGGATGGCTGCAATCAGTTTTGTACGTATTGCATTATTCCATTTGCAAGAGGACGTGTGCGAAGCCGGGCAAAAGAAGATGTGCTTTCGGAAGTGCGGGATCTGGCACGAAATGGTTACAAAGAAGTGGTGCTTACGGGAATTCACTTGAGTTCCTACGGTGTGGATTTGAAAGGTGAAAACTTATTAGCACTGATTCTTGCCGTTCACGATGTGGAAGGGATTGAGCGTATACGTCTTGGTTCATTAGAGCCGCGCGTTATTACGGAAGAATTTGTACAGACCATATCGAAACTTCCGAAGATGTGTCCGCATTTTCACTTGTCTTTGCAAAGCGGATGCGATGAAACACTTCGCAGAATGAACC
>CAZXQK010000080.1:0-5954 GCA_964642785.1 uncultured Faecalimonas sp. | reverse complement strand
AGTCATATAACTTCCAATCTCATTTTCCTCATAGGAAAACACTCTCCGAATATCCTGTACATTTTCTCCAAAATCAAAATATTTTTTGTTCATATGTAACTCCTTTCTCGTCTCAACTACTGTTACCACAATCGAAAAAAGGGCACAAAAAAAAGCACCGTTACAGTGCTTTTTTGAACAACAAAAACAAACACAGCTATTGAATTTTATTCGACAGCCGTGCCGATTCTTTCTGATAAAAAGCACTGTTTTTGCTCCTTCGCCCGCGACCATAACTGTCGTCCATAAAATTCACCTCGTTTCTGTAAAATGATATGTATATGATACCACTACAGGGTATGTTTTTCAATAGTTTTTTATCCTCTCCAACATCCCCACTCTGTTAAACGGAAAAGAAAAATAATATCCATCTGCAAAATCATCGGTGAGCCTCATCATATCTACAGCCAGCTTTACACCTGCCATCTCACCTTCCTCTCTGGTCATATCCTCCCGATAGCGTGAAAGCACTTCTTCCGTCACTTCGATGCCCGTCATCTCATTTTTCATGAAGACAGCATTCTTCAGGCTGACGAAAGGCATAATACCACACAAAATCCTGACACCAGTTTCCTCTTTTATCCTTCTGACACGGTCTGCACCATCTTTCGTAGACACCGGCTGTGTTAAAAAGAAACTTGCTCCCGCTTTCATTTTTTTCTTCACACGCTCTATCTCAATATCCAGATTTCTTCGCCCCTGATTAATGGCACCGCCATAACAAATTGGTGCGTTGGAAAAATGTTCTTCATTCATGTCATTGATGATATTCATCAGACCGACTGCTTCAAAATTAAATACACTTTTCACACTGCTCCGTACCATAGAAGGAATCGGATCCCCTGTAATCACTAAAAAATTTCGAATATGATTGATATAAGCCCCCAAAAGCTGTGAACGCATGGCAATGGCATTTTTATCCCGACAGCAAATGTGAGGCATCACACACATTCCCGTCTCTCTTGCTACTTTTTCCGCCATCAGAATAGAATCCGCCCTTGTTCTGCCGGACGGTGAATCTGGAAACGTCAATACATCTGCCCCGCTTTTTCGCAGTAAATGAGCCGCATCCATCAGTTTTTCATCATCAATCCCAAAGGGCGGTGCCAATTCTACTGCAATCAGTTTCTCTCCCGCTTTCCCGGCAAAAAAGGCGCTGTCTTTTACTTCCTGTTTCGATTGAGAATATGATTCTTTCCCACGCACCTTGCAGGAAGGTGCCAAAGAAATACACTCCTTCATTTTGCGTATGTATTCCGGTGTCGTGCCACAACAGCCTCCTATCATGTCAGCCCCGTCGTCGGCAATATCCTTCATCTTAGATACGAAATACTCCATATTTTCCCGGTCAAACACCATACGATTACTGATATTCTGCGGATACCCTGCATTCGGAAGTGCAGTCAGTTTTTTCTCTCCTGAGAAACGAAGATTGCGGATAATCTGCTGCATATGTCCCGGACCGACACCACAGTTAAATCCAACCGCATCAATCCACTCTGTATGTTCTGCCATCTGAACCAGTTTACGGGCACTTAATCCTGACTGACTGTATCCGAACTGATTCACAGAAAACTGCACAATCACATAAGCCTGCTTTCCTATAAAAGTAAGCGCCTCCTGAATGTCTTCCATGTCCGAAAAAGTTTCAAACACAAAAAGATTCGCACCTTCTTCCAGAAAAGTACGACAAATCTCGATATATTCTTTTACCACGTTCTCTCTGCCTGCCGGGTTTTCGCAGGGAATCTGTCCGATATCTGCTGCTACGTACACCGGTTGATTTTCTGCCGTCTCACACGCCAGTCGATATCCCTGTCTGATATTTTCCTGAATCTTCTCCCACGACAGTTTCAAAGAAGCAGTATTACTTGCGAAAGTATTGGTCCGGATAATCCTTGCCCCTGCGTCAATATATTCCTTATGAATCCGTTTCACCCGCTTCGGATATTGCACATTTGCAAGTTCCGGCATCTCTCTTGTATCATAAATCTGTGCATAGTAAGTACCAAACGCACCGTCAAAAAGTAATTTCTTCAGTTCCTGCTCTATCATAGTCCTTCACTTCCCTGAAGCATGTCCTCCAAGGTTATCCCATCTAAGTATTTTGTAATCACACCATTTAAGCCCCTCCACAACGGAAGTGTCTTACATATATCTGCACGTTCACATATCGATGCATCTTCTTCCAAACACATCACCGGTGCCAGTGTTCCTTCTGTCAGTCGCAGAATATCGCCAATCTTATATTCTTTCGGCTCTCTGCTTAATTTATATCCGCCACCTTTTCCATGTATCGCATCTACAAAATCCGCTTTAGAAAGCAGCACCATAATACTTTCCAAATATTTTTTGGAAATATTCTGCTTCTCCGTAATTACCTTCAGCGGTATAAATTCTTCTTTTTCGTGCGCCGCAAGTTCCAGCATCACCCGCAGCGCATATCTTCCTTTTGTTGAAATCAGCATTTCAAACCTCCAACACACTCACTCAAAAAGAGGCGTAGAATAATATCTGTCACCATTATCCGGGAAAATCACAACAATTGTTTTCCCTTCATTTTCCTCCCGCCCGGCAACTTCAATCGCCGCATGAAGGGCTGCACCGGAAGAAATCCCTACTAAGATACCTTCCTGCTTTCCGATAAGTCTTCCCGTTTCAAATGCCGATTCATTTTCCACAGTTATCACTTCATCATATACTGTCGTATCCAGAATCTCCGGCACAAATCCTGCACCGATTCCCTGAATCTGATGTGCTCCTGCCGTTCCTTCCGACAGCACCGGTGAAGTCGCCGGCTCTACTGCGATGACCTTTACCTGCGGTTTCTTAGTTTTCAGATATCTGCCTGCTCCGGTAATGGTTCCGCCTGTACCGACTCCGGCTATGAAAATATCCACTTCTCCGTCTGTATCCGCATAAATCTCCGGTCCCGTAGTATCAAAATGTGCCTTTGGATTCGCCGGATTCACAAACTGTCCTGCCACAATACCTCCCGGTATTTCTTTTGCCAATTCCTCTGCTTTTTCAATGGCGCCTTTCATTCCTTTTGCACCCTCTGTCAGTACCAGTTCGGCTCCATACGCCTTCATTATCTTCCGTCTTTCCACAGACATGGTATCCGGCATCACAATGATGGTGCGATAGCCTTTTGCAGCCGCTACAGACACAATTCCGATTCCGGTATTTCCGGAAGTCGGCTCAATAATCACGGAATTCTTCTGCAACCTGCCGCTTTTTTCTGCTTCCTCAATCATGGCTTTTCCAACCCGGTCTTTCACAGAACCTGCCGGATTGAAATATTCTAATTTTGCCAAAATCTTAGCCTTTAGTCCAAATGTTTCTTCTATATGTGTCAGTTCCAGAAGCGGAGTATTTCCAATCAACTGGTCTGCTGTCTGATATACCTTTCCCATTTTCTTTTTCCTCTTTTCTCTTAAATTGCCGCAAATCCCTGTTCCAAATCTGCAAGAATATCATCGATATGCTCTGTTCCGATGGATAACCGGATGGTATTCGGCTTAATTCCCTGCTCTAAAAGTTCCTCCGCCGTCAACTGGGAGTGTGTCGTTGTTTCCGGATGAATCACCAAACTCTTAACATCTGCCACATTTGCAAGCAGGGAGAAAATCTCCAGATGATCGATGAAGCGGTGTGCTTCCTCTTGTCCACCTTTGATTTCAAAGGTGAAAATCGTCGCGCCGCCATTTGGAAAATACTTGTTATATAAGTCATGATCCGGATGCTCCGGCAGTGACGGATGATTGACTTTCTCTACCAACGGATGATTTGCCAGATATTCTACTACCTTTTTCGTATTTTCCACGTGTCTGTCTAAACGAAGAGATAATGTTTCCACACCCTGTAACAGCAAAAATGCGTTAAACGGAGAAATCGTTGCACCCATATCCCGAAGCAAAATTGCACGAATATAGGTAACAAATGCCACAGAACCTGCCACATCTGCGAAGGATACTCCGTGATAACTCGGATTCGGTTCTGCAATCGGTGCATATTTCCCGCTTGCCTTCCAGTCAAACTTTCCGGAATCGATGATGACACCGCCAAGGGTTGTTCCATGTCCTCCGATAAACTTCGTTGCAGAATGTATCACGATATCTGCTCCATGCTCTATCGGACGAACCAGATAAGGTGTTGCAAAGGTACTGTCGATGACAAGGGGAATCCCGTGTTTGTGGGCAATCTCTGCTATGGCATCAATATCCGGAATATCCGCATTTGGATTTCCGATGGTTTCCAGATACACTGCCTTTGTGTTCGGACGGATAGCCTGTGATAGTTCTGTCAGATTGTGTGCATCTACAAAAGTCGTTGTAATCCCTGACAGCGGTAACGTGTGTGCCAGCAGGTTATAACTGCCTCCATAAATGGTCTTCTGTGCTACAATGTGATCTCCGCTTTGTGCCAATGCCTGAATCGTATAGTTGATTGCTGCTGCTCCGGACGCTAGTGCCAGTGCCGCAGCACCACCCTCCAGCGCCGCCAGTCTCTTTTCCAGCACATCCTGGGTAGAATTCGTCAGTCTTCCATATATGTTTCCCGCATCGCTCAAATCAAATCGCGCTGCTGCATGAGCCGAATTATCAAAGACATAAGATGTGGTCTGATAAATCGGCACTGCTCTTGCTCCTGTCGCTACATCTGCCTGTTCCTGTCCTACGTGTAACTGAAGTGTTTCGAATTTGTATGTTTTGTTATTCATTATAATAATCTCCTTCCATATATGTCAATGTGTTTTCTGTTTTATCAACCACACATTCGTCCAAACCGGAAGTTATGTCTTACTAATGTTTCAAAATAGTATTGCATACTCTTTTACCTACCGTTTTTGTATGTTTATACAGAAATATACACCCCATTTACCCACTTTGTCAATAGGTTAATTCAAAAATTTCTGCATATTCAAAAGACCGCTCCCCTGCCATGTAACCGGCATTTCCAAAGTATCACAACTGTTTTTCAGTCTTTTCTTAATCTCCCGATTCGTCAGATTCGGATATTTGGATAGCAAATCCGCCACCGCCCCCGATACAATCGGTGTTGACATCGAAGTGCCGCTTTTTGCTACATACAGTGACTCTCCTTTTTGATTCCAGAACGCATTGCAGGAATAAACCCGAGACCCCGGAGCCACCAAATCCGGTTTAAAAATCCGTCTTCGGACAGAACCTCTTCCAGACTGATTATTGTCGTAAGAACCGACGGTAATAATATGCTCATGTAATCCCGGTATCGTAACGCTTCCCTCTCTCGGTCCCAGATTTCCGGCTGCCGCCACCACCACCAATCCCATTTTCCACAGCAGTTCAACTGCATTCATAATATAACATTTATCGTCTTGGTCTGCCTGTGTTCCCATTCCCATGGAAATATTTACGACACGAATGTTGTGTGTTTCCTGATGTTCCAGTATCCACCGAAACGCACGCATACTGTTTTCCACTCTTCCATTTCCCGTTTCATCTAACACTTTCAACATAATCATGCGACACTCCGGTGCAATGCCAATGGTATTTCCCCCAATCACACCGCAGACGTGTGTGCCATGTCCATTGTCATCATACATATCATAACGTCCATTGACAAAATCCTGAAAAGTCAAAATGCGTCCCTGTAACTGCGGATGTTTCGAAACCCCGGTGTCTAAAACAGCTACAACAATGCCTTTTCCGAGCCACTTTCCCTGATCATGGACTATTTTTTTTACACGCTTCATATACTATTAGATACCTTTTTTATTAAAGTATGTTATTTCTATTTTTTGGTTCACATGGATAAGCCTGCGTACATATGATGAAGTGTAAATAAAAATTACATGGAGGCTTATTATGAGCGATTTAAGTGCAACAAACTGTGGATGCGGTTGCGGAAACGAAAGATCAGGCGGATGTGGA
>CAZXQK010000079.1:0-5994 GCA_964642785.1 uncultured Faecalimonas sp. | reverse complement strand
CCTTGATGTTTCTCGGTGTAATATTCGGACCAAACTGTCCGACAAACTCCTGTGCAAGCTCTGCCACAATCTCTTTTCCTTCTTTTAAGGCACGACAAAGTTGAAATACTTGTGATTTATCGGAAATCGCTCCAAACGGACAGCTTACCATACACTGTCCGCAGGATACGCATTTGTCATTATCAATATGAGCACGTCCCAGTTTGTCGGATTTAATCGCATTGACACCACACGCTTTCTGGCATGGTCTTTCCTTTTTGGAAATGGCGTCATACGGACAGACTGACTTGCATTTTCCACATTTGATACATTTGCTCTGGTCAATACAGGACTTATTCTTTACCATCGTGATTGCGCCAACCGGACACACTTCCCTGCAAGGGTGAGCGATACATCCTTTGCACATATCACTGACTTCATATCCTTTTTCCTCACATGCATTGCACGCAGACGGAATGACCTGCATAAGGGGCGGTTCGTAATATTTTTCTGAAATATTACTTTCCTCTATGCCTGCTGTCAGATGCACCATCCGGTCTTCCGGGCGATGGGACATTCCCATAGCCAGTCGGACACGCTCCCGTACAATTTCGCGAGACTGATACATACTCTCACGATATAATTCTGTATCCTCATTCACTATTTTATACGGTACTGCCTCAATATCGTCGTTCATGCTCTGAGAAGTGGAATTGAATGCAATCCTTGCCACCTCCTCAAATACCTGCCGACGTACTTTTGTAATTGGGGTTTCTATTCCTCTCATTCGTTATCTCCTTCATTTGTTTCAAAAATGCGTTTCGCATAATATACACTCTGCATTGCGTCTTTTGCATAGAAATCTGCATCAATCATCTCTGCATATTCCTGATTCAAAACAGCGCCGCCAACCATTACTTTACACGTTGGAAAACGTTTTCGCAATAGTTTTATCGTATTTTCCATACTTACTACCGTTGTTGTCATCAACGCACTTAAACCTACCAGTTTCACATTCTCCTGAATGGCTGTTTCGACAATGACCTCCGGTGGCACGTCTTTTCCTAAATCAATCACATAAAAATTGTAGTTTTCCAATAAAACCTTCACAATATTTTTTCCGATATCGTGAATATCTCCTTTGACGGTTGCAAGAACAATTTTGTCTTTCTTCATTCCTTCTCCGTCACTTCCTATCATCAGTTCTTTCAGTACTTCAAATGCCTGCTTTGCTGCTTCCGCACTCATCAGAAGTTGTGGCAGAAATACAGTGCCGTTTTCAAATCCTTTTCCTACCGTATCCAGTGCCGGTATCAGATATTGCTGAATGATATCCATAGGTTTATGCGTACCAATCATACTCTTGGTGATCACATAGGCTTCTTCCTTCAACCCTTTTTCGATACTCTGTCTTAAATCCATCTGCTTTTCTGCTTCCGGTGTCTTTGGGGACTCCTGCTTGGAATTGCAGTACCCGATAAACTGTTCACAGTTCAGATCATATCCCATCAAAGCACAGTAGGAATGGTACGCCTTCATCATTGCCTCAGAAGACGGATTGATGATGCCTGCCGTCAACCCGCTCTGCATAGCAAGTGCATAAAAGTGTGCATTTATTACCGGACGGCTTGGAAGTCCAAAAGAAATATTTGACACACCAAGTACCGTCTGCACACCAAACCGTTCTCTCACCTTCCTCAGTGCCTCTAACGTCACCTTCGCACCGTCCGGCTCTGAACTGATGGTCATGCAAAGCACGTCAATCACGATGTCTTTTTTATCAATTCCATATTTCCTTGCTTCTTCGATAATCCGTTCCGCAATTTCTACACGTCCGTCTGCTGTCTCCGGTATTCCATTTTCATCTAACGTCAGTCCGACAACCACACCGCCATATTTTTGAATCAGCGGGAACACGGCATCCATGGATTCCCGTTTTCCGCTCACGGAGTTGACCATCGGTTTTCCGTTGTATATGCGCATGGCGGTCTCTAACGCTTTCATGTCTACCGTATCAATCTGAAGTGGCGTATTGACAATGCCCTGTATCTCCGTAACAGTTTCTTTCATAACCGCTGTCTCATCAATGTCCGGAAGTCCCACGTTGACATCCAAAATATGTGCACCGTTATCCTGCTGCATGATCGCTTCTTTCAGAATGTAGTCCATGTCATGGTCTTTCAACGCCTGTTTTAGTTTCTTCTTTCCCGTCGGGTTGATCCGTTCTCCGATAATCACCGGAATCTGACCGATTTCCACTGTTTTTCCGTAAGAAGATACCAGAGTTTGATTTTTCCATGTCGGTTTCACAATTTCCAAATCTTTGCATGCCAAAATCATTGAGCGGATATGCTCCGGTGTCGTTCCACAACAGCCGCCGATCACACAGGCTCCTTCTTTTACAATCTCACAAAGTGCCTCTGCAAACTGCTCGGGTGACACATCGTAATACGTCACGCCGTCTTTTTGTTTCGGCAGACCTGCATTTGGCTTTACGATAATCGGAAGTGACGTATATCTCGCAATTTCCCGCAGGATTGGGAGCATCTGTTCCGGTCCCATGCCACAGTTGATTCCCAGTGCATCCACACGCAGTCCTTCCAACAATGCAACCACCGATGGTACATCTCCTCCGGTCAACAGTTTTCCGTGTTCGTCAAAAATCACCGTTGCAGTCACCGGAAGATTTGTATTTTCTTTTGCCGCCAGAACCGCCGCCTTCAGTTCATATGTATCACTCATGGTTTCAATATGAATCATCTGTGCCCCGGCCTGCTCCCCGTAAATCATCACTTCCCGAAAGGCTTCGTAGGCTTCTTCAAAGGACAAATCCCCCATAGGCTTTAACAGTTTTCCCGTAGGTCCTACATCCAGAGCAACCACCGCATCTTTCGACACACTTCTTACGTGTGCCACCGCCGCTTCTACAATTTCTTTGAGCATATACGGCGTGTCATGGTACTTGATTTTATTGGCACCAAAGGTATTCGTCAGCAAAATCTGACTTCCTGCTTTCGCATATGCACCATGAATCCTTCGTATTATCTCCGGTTTCTCTATATTCCAGTTTTCCGGCAGTTCTCCCGGACGCAATCCCTCTTCCTGAAGCAGCGTTCCCATTCCACCGTCGAAAAACATCAGTTCTTTTCCTAATTTCTTTAGCATCCATTAACTCCTTCTGTATGTACAGTCTAATTTATCGCAAACCTCACAACCCTTGATGTTACACGCATCCTCCCGATTGCTGATTCCGATGACCGCCGTTACCGACTTGGTCGGAGTCAGCATATAACTTTCCGTCATGGTAAGTCCTATCCGTTTCGGTGCCTCCAGCATACCAAGAACTTCCATCTGATGCTGAATGGAAAAATCCCCATAACCGGGACTGAATCTCGGTCTGAGATATTTCCCTTCCATCTTCAACTGCTGTCCGATTTTTTCCTGCTCGCTGTCACAATACTCTTCCAAAAGTGCTGCTGCACATGCCTGCATCACCACTGCCTTTGTCATATCAAGCAGTTGATATTTCTGAATCAGCCGGTCGACTTCCACACCAAGTGTCGCACCAAACAGCACAACCTCCTTACAGTCTTTTAGGTTTTTTCTCAGATTCTTACTCTGTACCTCCATGTTCCCGATTTGGAGTCTGTTATCCTCTAAGAACGTGAGTTTCAATATACGGCTGATGGATTTTCTATCTGCCTGCTGTTCCAGTTCTTGAAAAGAATCCCCAATCTCGCCAAGTATTTTCTCGTCTGCCGCACCTTTTTTGTATCCCAGATAGCGCACAGCCTCTTTGATTCTGATGTCCATATGATTCCCTCGAAAACTCAAAAGAACCTCCCGCCTGTAAGCCGGAGGCCTGTTTGTTAAATATATCTGTATAATTCCTCGTACTGCTTCGCTGATGTCTTCCACGAGAAATCGGCTGTCATGGCACGTTCTACCATCTTATTCCATTCCCGCTTCTTATCGTAGAAAATCTGCTCCGCATAACGAACCGTATGCATCATCTCATGTGCATTGTAGTTCGTGAAACTAAATCCCGTTCCGGTCTTTTCATACTCATTATAAGCTTCCACCGTATCCTTTAAGCCTCCTGTTTCACGTACAATCGGAAGCGTTCCAAAACGCAGACTCATCAACTGGCTCAATCCGCATGGTTCAAACAGCGATGGCATCAAAAACGCATCACATGCTGCATATACCTTATGGGACATTGCTTCCGAATAGTAAATATTTGCAGAAACCTTATTCGGATACTTCCACGCAAAATGGCGGAACGCATTCTCATACCGTTCTTCTCCCGTACCAAGGATTACAAACTGGACTTCATCGTTGCACAATTCATCCATCACATGTGTCACCAAATCGAATCCCTTTTGATCCGTCAGTCTGGATACCATGCCGATCATCATCTTTTTCTGATCTTTCTCCAAACCTAATTCTTCCTGCAGTGCCACCTTATTTTTCACTTTCACCTTTCGGAATGTTTCCACCGAATAATGATACTGCAAATGTACATCTGTCTCCGGATCATATTCCTCATAATCAATTCCGTTTACAATACCGGACAGGCAGTTGCTTCTTGCATTCATCAATCCGTCCAGACCTTCCCCGTAAAATGGCATTTTGATTTCCTGTGCATAAGTATTGCTTACCGTTGTTACCTTGTCGGCATACACAATGCCGCCTTTTAACAGATTCGCATCATGGTATGCCTCCAATTTATCCGGTGTAAAATAGTAATCCGGCAGTCCTACAATGTTTCGCACTTCTTTTGTTCCCCATACGCCTTGGAACTTCAGATTATGTATGGTCATCACCGTCTTAATCCCCTGATAATACACCCCTGCAAAACGGAAATGATCCAGATAAACCGGAATCAGTCCCGTCTGCCAGTCATGACAGTGAATCACGTCCGGTCTGAAATCAATGACCGGAAGAATCGAAAGTACTGCTTTAGAAAAATATCCGAATCGTTCAATATCCCAAAGTCCGTCATTGGTATAAGGACGTTCCCCGTTAAAATATTCTTCATTGTCAATGAAATAAAAGGTGACTCCATCTGATTCCAATCTGAAAATCCCTACATAACGGTCTTTCCAGTTATATCCCATATAAAAATTGGTTACGTATTCTAATTTCTCTTTCCACTCTTGTTTCATGCACGCATATTTCGGCAGAACCACACGCACATCAAATTCTTCTTTGTTAAAGTTTTTTGGCAATGAACCTACTACGTCAGCTAATCCCCCCGTTTTGATAAACGGTACACACTCTGAAGCAGCAAATAATACTCGTTTCATAATCACGTCCTCCAATTTGATGAACTATCTCACTCATATTATACTCACCGTCAAACCAATGGTCAAGTTTTTATCGTTTCTTCTGTTCAAGTCTTATGGTGTCGGCAACCAGTGCGATAAACTCAGAGTTTGTCGGTTTTCCTTTTCCGTAACTGACCGTATAAGAAAACAGTTTGTCCAACACATCTACTTTCCCTCTGCTCCATGCCACTTCAATCGCATGACGGATAGCACGTTCCACCCGGCTCGATGTCGTATGATGTTTCTTCGCTACCGTAGGATACAAAATCTTTGTAATGGCATTTAACACATCCATATCCTCTACCGCCATCATGATTGCATCACGCAGATAATGATATCCCTTAATGTGTGCAGGTATTCCAATCTCATGAATCATACCGGTCACTTTATTTTCTAAATTTTCTTCCACGTGTTCTTCCGACACATTTTCTACATTTCTCGCAAAGTTATTTGTTCTCATTTTCTCCGGTTGTGTTTCATGTTGTATGTATTTAATTTGTCGCAATACCGTTTCGTTTTGAAATGGTTTCATAATGTAGTAACTCGCTCCTTTACGAAAGGCATCTTCCGTAATCTTTTCCTGACCTACGGCCGTGATGACAATAAATTGTGGGATCTTTTTTAGATTTTTGTCTTTTGCAACCTCGTCCATTACACTTAATCCATCCATTTTCGGCATGATCAA
>CAZXQK010000078.1:0-6043 GCA_964642785.1 uncultured Faecalimonas sp. | reverse complement strand
GATTTCAAAAAAGGGATGATTTTGGTAGACGGACATGGAAACTTTGGTTCCATCGAGGGAGATGGGGCTGCTGCCATGCGTTACACGGAAGCAAGACTTGCAAAAATTACGCAGGAAGTATTTTTGCAGGATTTGGATAAAAATGTGGTAGACTTTATGCCGAATTTCGATGAGACAGAGAAAGAACCGCAGGTACTTCCGGTCAGGATTCCAAACCTTTTGGTCAATGGAGCGGAAGGAATCGCCGTCGGTATGGCAACCAGTATTCCGACACATAACCTTGGAGAAGTGGTAGATGCAGTAAAAGCTTATATGAAGAACAATGAGATTACCACAAAAGAATTGATGGAATATGTGAAAGGACCGGATTTCCCGACCGGAGGTATCGTGGTCAATCAGGACGAACTTTTAGATATCTACGAAACCGGAATGGGAAAAATCAAGGTTCGCGGAAAAGTGGAAGTCGAGGAAATGAAAGGCGGAAAGAAACGTCTTGTCATTACGGAGATTCCGTATACCATGATTGGTGCAGGAATCGGGAAATTCCTGAATGATGTTGCGGCACTGGTAGAAGCGAAAAAGACGGGTGATATTGTAGATATTTCCAATCAGTCTTCCAAGGAAGGGATTCGCATTGTGCTGGAATTAAAGCGTGATGCAGATGTGGAAAATCTGAAAAATATGCTTTATAAGAAAACCCGCCTGGAAGATACATTTGGTGTCAATATGCTTGCGGTTGCGGACGGAAAACCGGAGACACTGGGATTGAAGGCAATCATCGAGCATCACGTGGATTTCCAATTTGAACTTGCAACAAGAAAATATAAAACTTTGCTTTCCAAGGAACTGGACAAAAAAGAAATCCAGGAAGGCTTAATTAAGGCATGCGATGTCATTGACCTGATCATTGAGATTTTACGGGGAAGTAAGAATGTCAAAGATGCAAAAGACTGTCTGGTCAACGGTGTTACGGATAACATTAAGTTCAAATCCAATATTTCCAAAAAGATGGCATCTATGCTTCGGTTCACCGAACGTCAGGCAACAGCCATTCTGGAAATGCGTTTGTATAAACTGATTGGATTGGAAATCGAGGCTTTGCAGGCAGAGCATGAAACAACACTGAAAAACATTGCAAAATATGAAGATATTTTAAATAATTATGACTCTATGGCAACGGTAATCATGGAAGATCTGGATGCTGTAAAACAGTCCTATGAAAGACCGCGCCGCACAGCCATTGAGAATGCAGAGGAGGCTGTTTTTGAAGAAAAGAAGATAGAGGAACAGGAAGTCGTGCTTCTGATGGACCGCTTCGGATACACTAGAACAGTGGATACGGTCACTTATGAAAGAAATAAGGAGGCGGCAGATACGGAAAGCAAATATGTGGTATCCTGTCTGAATACCGGAAAAGTGTGCCTGTTTACCAACACCGGAAAAATGCATCAGGTGAAAGTCATGGATCTGCCGTTTGGTAAATTCAGGGATAAAGGAACTCCGATTGATAATATGAGTAACTTTAACAGTGCAGAAGAAGAAATTGTATTTCTATGTGATGAAAATCAGTTCCGGATTGCAAAACTTTTGTTCGTTACGAAAAATGGTGTTGTGAAAGTGGTAGACGGAAACGAATTTTTAGTAAGCAAGAGAACCATTACGGCTACGAAACTTGGTGATGGTGACAGTCTTTTGAGTGTGCAGACCATCAATGCAAAACATCATGTGGTACTACAGACACAGGGAGGATATTTCCTGCGTTTCCATGGAAACGAGATTTCGGAAATGAAAAAGACGGCAGCAGGTGTAAAAGGCATCAAGCTGCAAAAGAATGATGTAGTAGAGCAGGTGTATCTGTTTGAAGAAGGCAGGGAATCAAAAGTAATGTATAAAGAGAAAGAATTGACGCTGAACCGGCTGAAACTTGCCGGCAGGGGTGGAAGCGGAAATAAGCAAAGAGGATAAAAGAGGCGGAAAGCCTCTTTTATGTCTAGGTGGTTTCTACAATCACTTCATAACCGATTCTATCTTCCAGTATCGATGGATCATGAAAAAGCAGTGGGACATAGTTTGTTCCACTGTATTTTTTTGTAAATTTCAGGCTTTCTTCCGGACGACAGCTTGCACCTGTCGGAATCTGCTTCTCAAGACATGCCTTCACATAGCATTCGTCTCCGCACAAGACAAAATCTTTTCCTGCCGTATGACAGAGGACGATAGAAGAGCCAAGACTGTGACCGCCGATTTCCTGAACAGTAACATTTTCACACAAGGTGAATGTTTTGTTGAAAGTATGTACAGAGGAATCGGATGGAATATAAGGCTTCGCATACGGGTATTCCTCTTGCTGTATATGAATCTGTGCGTGAGGGTAATCGCCGATTGCTTCTACGTGATCGTGATGCGAATGTGTCAGAATGATATCGGTAATATCATCGGGCGTCAGACCATATTCAGCAAGAATCTCAACCGGTTTTTGGAATCGTTTCATGACAAAGCCGGCACCATCGTTACAGCCTACATCGACCAGTATCTTTTTTTCGTTTGTTTCTATTACATAAAAAACAAACGAAATCGGCAGTTTTACGTTTAAATCACCACCTTTAAAAATGTGTGCTTCTTCGAATGTGGATTCTCCATATTTTAACACTGTAATCTTCATGATCAGTTTCCTCCGGATAAAAAAGTAATACGATTGTAAGAAAATCAGTCATCGGTGTCAAGTATTTATACAAAAAACAGCAGATTTGTTTCTCTTTAAGGAAGTATTGCAGATAGAAAAGACAGGTTTGGCATGGTAAGATAAAAATATATCAGAAGATGGAATAGAGGTGTTGAAAATGCTGTATAAAAAAATACTGTTTACAAAACTGAAGGTAGCGGAAATCTGTGAGGTGGAATTACCGGAATCGAAAGCAGGAGAGGTTCAGGTGAGACTGTGTGTGTCTTCTGTTAGCAGTGGAACAGAACGTGCGAATTTATTGGGAGATGTGAATGTCAGTGTCTTTGAAAAGATTGCATTTTCGCCAAAGTATGATATCACTTCTCCGGCAAAGATAATCCGGGCACATATCCTGTTGCCGGAAGGAAAAACGTGCGACAAGGTGCTGATAAATGGCAAGGAACAGTCCTTTGAATTACAATCTGTAGGTGACAGCATCTATGTTGATTTTACGATAGCATCGGAATCGCTTACAAGCATGGAACTCATTTTCTAGAGAGAAGGTGTCAAAATGAGAATTAAGACGGTAGCATATCGGTTTACTGATTAACCATCGTATAAGTTTATTTGCCAATTATTTTACTTATTTTGGTATTGCAAAACAAAATATCTGACGCTATAATTGAGACACATCAAAAGAAGCAGCGAAAGAGACAGTGCTTGCAGGTGTAAAGCATATGGCGGAAGCAGCAAAGAAACTGGAGGATATGTTTTATGACAGAGACGAAAAAAGAGTTATTTAGAACACTGAAATTTGTATTATTTTCTGCAAGTGCAGGAATTATTCAGGTGGTTAGTTTCACAATCATGGAGGAGTTTTTACATCTGACACACTGGGCTTCTTATCTGGTGGCACTGGTGTTATCGGTGTTGTGGAATTTTACACTGAACCGGAAATATACCTTTTATTCAGCGAGCAATGTTCCGGTTGCCATGATGAAAGTGGGATTGTTTTACTTAATATTTACGCCGTTATCTACTTGGTGGACTGCGGTGTTGACCGGACAGAGAATCGGTTGGAATGAGTATGTGATTTTGGTTGGAACCATGATGATTAATTTTACAACAGAATATTTATATGACAGGTTTGTTGTGTTTGGAAAGAGTATTGATACGGCAAAATAGTGAATTACGGTGCAGAGGTTACGAAAGTAAGTTTGCACCGTAATGAAATGTGTTATGGAAAAATTATGATGATGTCAAAAACCAACAGTGATGGCAGAGAACTGCAAGAACATAGACAGAAGGGAAAAATTACATGAAAAAGAGACTTACAGTGATAGCAACAGCAGGTATGTTTCTATTGACCGGTTGTACTCCGAAAATAGAGGCAAAAGATTTAATGCAAGATGTCAAAAGTCGAGCAGTTTCTGGAGTGGAGGATTTAACGACAAATAATGAAAAAGTAACAGATTTTGCCATTCACCTGCTACAGGAAAGTCTGAAAGAGGGAGTAAGCACATCTGTTTCACCGCTTTCGGTATTGACCGCTTTAGCCATGACAGCCAATGGAGCAGACGGAGAAACACGCATGCAAATGGAAACAGTATTTGGTATGTCGATTGAAGAATTAAACCGTTATCTATACAGTTATATGAAGGCTTTACCGCAAGGCGAAGATTATCAACTCAAATTGGCTAATTCGATTTGGTTTACTGCGGATGAGCGTTTTTCCGTGAAGCAGGATTTTTTGCAGCAGAATGCAGATTATTATGGAGCAGGTATTTATCAAACCGTGTTTGATAAAGAGGCACTGCAGGATATGAATGGATGGGTGAAGGAAAAAACAGATGGTATGATACCGGAGATCGTCGATGAGATACCGAAAGATGCAGTCATGTACCTGATTAATGCACTTGCTTTTGATGCAAAATGGCAGGAGGTTTATGAGGAAACTCAAGTAAGGGATGGCATTTTCACTCTGGAGGGAGATGGTAAACAAAATGTTTCCTATATGCATAGCGAGGAGAATGGCTATTTAGAGGATGAACTTGCCACCGGATTTTTGAAGTATTACAAGGACGGAAAATATGCGTTTGTGGCAATGCTTCCAAAAGAGAATGTGACGGTTGCCGAATATGTGGCTTCCTTAAGTGGTACACACATGAAGCAGTTGCTGGAAGGAAAAGAAGATATTGAAGTCAATACAGCCATTCCGAAATTTGAAGCAGAGTTTCAGATGGAATTATCTGACGTATTGAAAAATATGGGAATGCAGGATGTGTTCGATGAAAACCGTGCCGATTTTTCCAGAATCGGAAGATATGATGGATACGAAATCTATATCAATCAGGTGATTCATAAGACTTATCTTTCGGTCAGCGAACAGGGAACCAAAGCCGGAGCGGTTACAGCGGTGGAGATGGTAGGAAAGACTTCTTTAGCTCCGAAACCGAATAAAAAAGTTTATCTGGAAAGACCATTTGTCTATCTGCTGATTGATTGTGAAACAAATATTCCGTTCTTTATGGGAACCATGATGAATGTAAATGAAAGTCTGTCTGAATAAGGCAGGCTTTTTTGTGTACCCTATTTTTAAGAAAACTATAAGAAAAATTATACAAAAATATTAAGGCGGACTATGGTATGATACTCTTTGGAGGGAGTGAGTCATGAAAAAACGAATTTGTTTGATTATATATGGAATGTTACTTTTGGGAGTATTGCTTGGCGTGGGAAATCTGTTTGGCAGTCAGGTGGACTGGCTGGGACAGCATACGGCATTTCCGGAGACGTTTCGGCAGAACTTTTATGAAACGGGATGTCTGATACCGGAATTTTTGTTTGGATTAGGCGGAGGGCAAAATGCGTTTTATTTTGTCTACTATGGGTTATGCAGCCCGCTCATCTGGTTATCCTATGCGTTGCCTTTTGTTGACATGACCGTATATATCATCAGCATGAGTATCCTGCTTTATCTGGCAGGCGGGCTTCTTATGTATCGGTTTTTGAGTCATCACTTTGATGAAACGAAAGCCTTTTTTGCGGCATTACTGTTTTTGACACTGCCACCTGTTACGTATCAGTTTCATCATCACATAATGTTTGTGTGGTATCTGCCATTTTTTATTTTGGCATTGATGGGACTGGATTCTTATTTTGAAAAACAGAAAATCGGATTATTTGTAATCAGTACATTCTGTATGATTCTGACGAATTACTATTTTAGTGTTGGTGCACTGATTTTTCTGTTTGTATATGCGGTTTATTGGATGCTGAAAAAGGGGAAATGGGACTGGAAGAGCCTCCTGATATTTGCCATACCGGTGCTGCTTAGTGGTTTTTTAGTACTTCCGACTGCATATACGTTACTGACAAACG
>CAZXQK010000077.1:2665-6050 GCA_964642785.1 uncultured Faecalimonas sp. | reverse complement strand
CAAATCTGCAAAATCCGAAAGAATTTGCACATCATATTTTAGGGGAAGTGCTGAAATGCTCAGGAGAAGTACCGATGGATGATATGACTGTTTTGGTTGTCGGGATATGGAGTCTTGAAAAATAGGAGTAAATACGATAGAATTGTTATAGATTTACGAAGGAAAAATTTGCAATGACAGAAAAGGTAAAGAAATATATCGAAACATGGAAAATGTTAAAAAAAGAAGATTGTGTGATTGTGGGCGTATCCGGAGGTGCTGACTCCATATGCCTTCTTTGGGTGCTTTATGAGCTGCAAAAAGAAATGGGATTTCGCATGGTAGCCGTACACGTCAACCATGGGCTTCGCGGACAGGATGCAGATGCAGATGAACAGTTTGTGAAGACTTTTTGCGATGGCTTGGGTGTCTGTCTGGAATCTTTTTACGCAGATGTAGAATTAATTGCAAAAAAATGGAAACAATCAACAGAAGAAGCGGGACGGGAAGTTCGAAAACGCTTCTTTGAGGAAACAGTGCAGAAATATGGAGGAACGAAAATTGCGCTTGCACACCATCAGGATGACAGTGCTGAAACGTTCTTTCTGAATCTGGCAAGGGGAACGGGTCTTCGCGGATTGGGCGGTATCGCTCCGGTGAAGGGCAATGTGATCCGACCGCTTTTGTGTGTGCGGAGAACGGAGATAGAAGAATTTTTGAAGCAGCGGAAGATATCCTACTGCGTGGATGGAACGAATCAGACAGATGCATATACAAGGAATCGCATTCGCAATCATGTACTGCCGTATTTGCAACAGGAGGTCAATGCAAAATCGGTAGAGCACATGAATGAGGTAATGGAACGGTTACGGCAGGTACAGGATTATCTGGACGGTCAGGTGGAATTGTATTTGAAGAGCAGTGTAGACGTTTCTGATGAAGAATGGTCTCTTTTTCAAGAAAAATATGAGCAGATTCCGGAGGTGCTTTGTCCCCTGCTTTTGAAAAAAATACTGGCTGAGGTCTGTGGACGGGATAAAGATTTGGAAGCCGTTCATGTGAAGCAATTGCAGGAGTTGTTTACAAAGCAGGTGGGGCGAAAACTGGATTTGCCTTATGGCATGGTGGCAAAACGCACCTATCAGGGGATTGTTGTTTCTAAAAAAACAGTGCAGGAAAAGGCAGAAAAGGAAGTTGTATTCGATATACGAGGAGAGGAAAAAACGTTTTCATGGGGGAAAAAGCGGATTTCCTGCAGGGTTACGGATAAGAATGTGGAAAAAGTTCACACGAAACGGTTGAACTGTGATATAATAAAGAACGATATTTGTATACGCACTCGAAGGCAGGGCGATTATATTACGATTCATGAAGATGGACGTAAGCAGAAATTAAAGTCGTTTTTCATCAACGAGAAAATCCCGCAAGAAGAACGGGACCATATTTTACTGGTGGCTGTGGGCAGTCATATTTTATGGATAGCCGGATACCGGACGAATCCGTTATATGAAGTCAGAGCGAATACAAAACGCATTTTAGAAATACAAATAGATGAAGGAGAAAATGATGGAAGAGAATATTAGAATTTTAATTTCGGAAGAAGATGTGGATGTAAGAATTGCAGAATTGGGAAAACAGATTAGTGAAGATTATGCAGGACAGGAAGTACATTTGCTTTGTATCTTAAAAGGAAGCGTGTTCTTTACCTGTGAACTTGCAAAACGGATTACCGTGCCGGTTTCCATGGATTTCATGAGCGTCAGCAGTTATGGTGATGGAACGGTTTCCAGCGGTATCGTAAAGATTGCAAAAGATTTAGATGAATCGATCGAAGGAAAAAATGTGATTGTCATTGAAGATATTATTGATTCCGGAAGAACCTTGCATTACTTATTGGATGTGCTCCAAAAGAGAAATCCAAAGAGTATGAAACTTTGTACATTGCTTGACAAACCGGAAAGACGTGTGATGGATGTAACCGTTGATTATACCGGGTTTGCCATTCCGGACGAATTTGTAGTCGGATATGGGCTTGACTATGCACAAAAATATAGAAATCTGCCATACATCGGCGTTGTGGAAGGTGTAGAGTAGGAGGAGTATTAAATTGAATAAGAAAAATAAAAGTGCAGGCGGTTTTTCTACACTGCTGATTATTTTGCTGGTGTTCGTGTTGTATTGGTTCTTTAGTCAGATGAACATTCAGCAGAACAGTTACAGTTATCAGGAATTTGTGGAGGCAGCAGCGGCAGGGGAAATACAGTCTGTTATTGTGGAGCAGAGTAAAGCTGTGCCGACGGGAAAATTAGAGTTGGAGATGACAGACGGCAGCGAAAAATACGTCAACGTTTCTGATGTGAATGAAGCACAGGATGTTCTGAAATCAGTTGGGGTTACGGACGTGGTTGTCAATGATGTACCGGAGGATTCGTGGCTGATGACGACTCTTATCCCGACGCTGTTGATTGTCGGTGGAATGATATTCCTTTTTATGATGATGAATCGTCCGACAGGTGCAAATGCAAAGGCGATGAATTTTGGACGGAATCGTGCCAAAATGAGTAATCCTTCGGAGAAACAGGTTACATTTGCACAGGTTGCAGGACTTCGGGAGGAGAAAGAAGAATTAGAAGAGATTGTGGATTTTCTGAAAAATCCGAAAAAATACATTCAGGTGGGTGCAAGGATTCCGAAAGGTGTTCTGCTTGTAGGTCCTCCGGGAACCGGAAAAACATTGCTTGCGAAGGCAGTGGCAGGCGAAGCGGGAGTACCGTTCTTTACCATCTCCGGTTCGGATTTTGTAGAAATGTTTGTCGGTGTAGGTGCTTCCAGAGTCAGGGATTTGTTTGAAGATGCGAAGAAAAATGCACCATGTATTATTTTTATTGATGAGATTGATGCGGTGGCAAGACGCAGAGGAACCGGACTTGGCGGCGGGCATGATGAAAGAGAGCAGACCTTAAACCAGTTGTTGGTTGAGATGGACGGTTTCGGTGTGAATGAAGGTATCATTGTCATGGCGGCAACGAACCGGGTAGATATCTTAGACCCTGCGATTTTGAGACCGGGACGGTTTGACCGGAAAGTGACGGTTGGTCGTCCGGATGTCAGAGGAAGAGAAGAGATTCTTGAAGTGCACGCAAAGAATAAGCCTCTTGGTGATGATGTGGATCTGAAACAGGTGGCACAGACAACTGCCGGATTTACCGGAGCGGATCTGGAAAATCTGTTGAATGAAGCAGCCATACTGGCGGCGAAAGATAATCGTGCCTATATCGTACAGAAGGATATCCGGCATTCTTTTGTAAAAGTTGGTATTGGAGCAGAAAAGAAAAGCAGGGTCGTTTCCGAAAAAGAGAAGAAAATTACTGCTTATCATGAAGCAGGTCATGCAATTTTGTTCCAT
>CAZXQK010000077.1:0-2655 GCA_964642785.1 uncultured Faecalimonas sp. | reverse complement strand
TGCTTCCGGATGTGGGACCGGTGTACAGCGTATCCATTATTCCGACCGGAGGAGGGGCAGCCGGATATACTATGCCACTTCCGGAAAAAGATGAGATGTTCAATACAAGAGGCAAGATGCTGCAGGAGATTACCGTATCACTTGGCGGACGTGCAGCAGAAGAACTGATTTTTGATGATATTACAACAGGTGCTTCACAGGATATCAAGCAGGCAACTGCTCTGGCAAAAGCCATGGTTACTAAGTTTGGTATGTCAGAGGAACTGGGATTGATCAATTATGACCACGACAACGAGGAAGTGTTTGTGGGAAGAGATTTCGGTCATCAGGGCAGAAATTATGGGGAAGAAGTAGCCGGAAAGATCGACCGGGAAGTGAAACGCATCATTGACGAATGTTATGCAAAAGCGAAATGCATGATTCAGGAATACAGAAGCGTGTTGGAGGCAAGTGCGACATTACTGTTGGAAAAAGAAAAAATTACAGGCGAAGAATTCGAGGCGTTATTTTATGAATAAAAGAGCATTATTCAGTGACGGAACCGGACAGTTTCTGGTCCCGTCTGAACCAAAAGAGTTTGAATTTGTTACCATTCGATTTCGTACTGCAAAAAAAGATGTGGATTTTGTGCGCGTGGTTTCCGGATCACGTGCATTTATTATGAATAAAGCGTACACAGAAGGCACTTTCGATTATTACGAAGTGAAATGGAAGATGACAGATCAGACATTTTTCTATTGTTTTGAAGTGAACGGACGTGACAGGCACGGACGGGGGGAAGTGGTATATTACAGTCGTCTTGGCATGTCTGACTGTCTGCAGATGGAGTATGCATTTACCATTGTGCCGGGATTTTCCACTCCGGAATGGGCAAAAGGTGCGGTGATGTATCAGATTTTCGTAGACCGTTTCTGTAATGGCGATTTGACAAATGACGTGGAAAACAGGGAGTACATCTACATTGGAGAACCTTGTACGCAGGTAACGGACTGGGGAAAATATCCGGCATACATGGGCGTGCGGGAGTTTTACGGTGGTGATCTGCAGGGTGTTATGGATAAACTGGATTACCTGCAGGAACTGGGTGTGGAAGTGATTTATTTTAATCCGCTGTTTGTTTCTCCGTCGAATCACAAGTATGATACGCAGGATTATGATCATATCGACCCGCATTATGGAAAAATCGTGGCAGACGGAGGCGAGGTTTTGCCGGAAGGTCAGAAAGACAATTACTTTGCGACAAAGTACAGACAGCGTGTAACGGCAAAAGAAAATTTGGAAGCGAGTAACCGGCTTTTTATCAGTCTGGTAAAAGAAATGCACAGTCGCGGTATGAAAGTGATTATTGACGGTGTGTTCAATCACTGTGGTTCGTTTCACAAATGGCTGGACAGAGAGCGGATTTATGATGGAGCGGAAGGATATGAAACAGGAGCGTATCTTTCTGAGCAAAGTCCGTACAGGAATTTCTTCCGCTTTGATACGTCTTCCGGAACATACGATGGATGGTGGGGGCATGATACCCTTCCGAAGTTGAATTACGAGGGAGATGAAAGGCTGGAGAATCGTATTTTGGAGATTGGGAAAAAATGGGTGTCTGAGCCTTACTGTGTGGACGGATGGCGCCTGGATGTTGCTGCAGATTTGGGATACAGTAGTTCGTATAACCATCAGTTTTGGAAGAAATTTCGAAAGGTTGTCAAAGAAGCGAATCCGGATGCAATCATTCTTGCAGAGCATTACGGAAATGCAAAGGACTGGCTGCAGGGTGATGAGTGGGATACTATTATGAATTATGATGCGTTCATGGAGCCGATTACCTGGTATCTGACAGGCATGGAGAAGCACAGTGACGGACAGAAACCGGAACTGTGCGGAAATGCTGAGGTGTTTGTGGACAGTATGCGTTATCAGATGATGACCATGCATATGCCGTCTCTTTTGGTGTCCATGAATGAGTTGTCGAACCATGATCACTCCAGGTTCCTTACCAGAACTAACCGCATGGTGGGTCGGGTGAACAATCTTGGGTATGAAGCGGCAGAAAAGTATGTGCAGGAGGCGGTGATGCGACAGGCTGTGGCGATGCAGATGACGTGGATTGGCGCACCGACGGTTTACTATGGTGATGAAGCAGGTGTATGCGGATTTACTGACCCGGATAATCGCAGAACGTATCCTTGGGGAAAGGAAAACCAGGGTTTGCTTGATTTTCATAAAGAAGCAATCCGGATACACAGAGGAAGCAGCGCATTAAGAGCCGGTTCTCTAAAAATCCTGCTTGGTGCAGAGCATGTGGTGGCATATGCAAGATTTGATAAGAGGGAGGTCGTAGTGACCGTTATCAATCGCGGACCGGAGAAGGATGAGGTGCAGATTCCGGTTTGGGAGGCAGAAGTGCCGAAGCAGTGCGAGATGGAACAACTTTTGTATTCTTATGCGGACGGATATACTTGTGAACATGTACTGTTGCCGGTAGACGATGGTAATCTGACACTGTATATGGGTGAAAATTCAGCGACGATTCTTTGCTATAAAAAGTAGTTGCATTCTTTCACAAAATGTGGTATAAACTATTATTGTCAGGTGCAATCTGACACATGGATGGGTTCCCGAGTGGCCAAAGGGGGCAGACTGTAAATCTGTTAGCAACGC
>CAZXQK010000076.1:0-6056 GCA_964642785.1 uncultured Faecalimonas sp. | reverse complement strand
CGGAATGTTATATTTTTCAATCAATTCCGGATACTTGGATTTGATGTAAAACATATTGTATTCGGAATTATGTTCACTGGATTCTGTACAGTAATATCCAAAGTTCCGGATGTAGTCAAAACGCACCTTGTCCGTAAATTTCGGATCTGCCATGTTCTCTTCCACTTTTTCCTTGATCAACGGATAAAGGTCATTTCCGTCCTTGTCCCTGATTTCAAGAAGCCAGCCCATATGATTGATACCGGCGATCAGTTCTTTATGTCCTTCCAATTTATCTTCCAGTCCCGTTTCTTTCAACAATGACTCTGCACAAACCTGTACACTGTGGCAAAGACCGATTGTCTTAATCTTTGTGTGACGCTGCATATAACCGGTCAGCATCGCCATCGGATTTGTGTAGTTCAAAAACCATGCATCCGGACAGACTTCTTCCATGTCATGTGCGAATGCCTCCATTACCGGAATCGTACGCAACGCACGCATGATACCACCAATTCCAAGCGTATCACCGATGGTCTGTCGCAGACCGTATTTCTTTGGAATTTCAAAATCTGTGATGGTAGCCGGGTCGTATCCGCCCACCTGAATTGCGTTTACTACAAAATTCGCATCACGCAGGGCATCTTTTCGGTTTTCTTCACCACAGAAACAGATAACGTTTCCATATCCACCCTTTTCTTCCCTTATCTTTTCCAATATTACTCTGCTTTGTTCCAAACGTTCTGCATCAATATCATACAATGCAAACTCGCTGTCCCTAAGCACCTCAGAGCACATACAGTCTCCGATTACGTTTCTTGCAAACACGGTGCTTCCTGCACCCATAAATGTAATTTTCATTTTCCTTTCCTCCTGAACTGATTTTCTCGAATCATCATTACACTCGTATTATAATACGATAAATATGATCATAAAATTGTTTTGTGTCACTTTAACTTGTCAAAATGTCACATTATGTGATATAACTATCATTAAAAACAGGGAAGGATTTTTCTTATGCAAAAAACAATATTTGTTCCGGAATCAAAAGACGGAGATATGTATCCGATGCAATTGGGGGTTGAATCCTGCCTGCCGTCTCATAAATTCGGACCATTTGTCCGCAATCACTGGTTGCTTCATTACGTCATATCCGGAACCGGTGTCTTTTTTCAAAACGGCACTCTCCATAATATCAAACCCGGTGAAATATTTGTCATTCCGCCTTATGTTGAAACATGGTATCAGGCTGATAAACTGACTCCATGGAAATATATCTGGATTGGTTTCACCTCCGACAATGTCCCGGAGGTATTTCGCACGCCTGTGATTTCCGTCCCAAATGTAGGACCTGTTTTTGTTGACTTTTTAAAAGCCGAGAAACTGACAAACGGGCGTACCGCATTTCTGACAGGTAATTTATGGAAACTGGTCAGTCTTCTTTCTGAAACAACCGAACACAATACTGACCATATAGAAAAAGCACTGGATTATATTCATCGAAATTACGCTACTCCATTATCCGTGCAGGACATTGCCGACACAGTCGGTTTGAACCGTAAATATTTCAGCCGTATATTCGCCGGACAGATGGGAGTACCTCCACAAGAATACATCATCAACGTGCGTATGAATAAGGCAGCCGAATACATGATAAAATATCATCAGTCTCCTTCAATTGCCGCTGCTTCCGTCGGATATCCCGATTTATACACGTTTTCCAAAATGTTCAAAAAACATTTTGGAATGTCACCAAGAAACTATCTTTCGCAAAAAAACACGAGTCTCCCTGAATGAAACTCGTGTTTTATACGCTTATATTACCAATATCTCCGATACCACGGAGAACCATATACCTTTACAACTTTTACAACATCGCCGGTCTGCGGTGCATGAATCATCATGCCATTTCCCACATAGATTCCTACATGACCGGAGTAGCACACCACATCCCCAGGCTGTCTTTCCGATGCTGAGACCCGTCTTCCGCCACTTCCGATAGAACCGGAATAGTGTGCCAGTTTCACACCGATTGCCTCATGTGCTCTCATCACAAGACCGGAACAATCGATACCTTTCATGCCGGTTCCTCCCCAACTGTACGGAACTCCCAGATACTTATATGCCGCTGAAACGATGGCCACACCGCCGCCTGTTCCTGTTGGCGGAACATAATTATTGTCGCTGTTATTTTTCTTCGATGCAGCTACTGCCGCATCTGCAATCTGCTTGTCCAAATCCGTAATCTTTCCTTTTAAGGATGTGATTACTTTATCTAAATCTTCTTTATCTTTTTCATATTTGGCACTTTGTGCTTCAATTGTCTTTTGGTCTTCTTCCAGGGATGTTTTTAAACTTTCAATCTTTTCTCTTGTCTTTACAAACTCTTCCAACTGTACCCTGTCATACTCATGAATGGACTGCACATTTTCTATCTGTTTCAAAACTTCTGCGAAATTTTTAGATTCAAAGACTTTCGCCAGCATGGAACTGTTGCCATTCTCATACATGACTACAATTCGATGTTTCATTGCCTCATACTGCTCTTTTTCTTTTACCTCAGCCTCTTCCAAGTCCTCTTCTGCCTGAATAATGGCTTCTCCGACTTTGACTAATTCTTTCTCCGCCGCATTGATATTTTTCATCAAAGTTGTCATTTTACTTTGTGCCTGCTTTAATTCCTTTTCTGCTTTACTCTTTTCACTTGCCGGAGTCGCAGATACTGTCATCCCAAGTGCAGACACTGCCAAAATAATTGCAACCGCTGTTTTATATATTCGTTTCATCAGGTTCTCCCTTTTTACTTCCAATTTCACTATGTGTTCGTCACATCACTGAAAATTATATACTAATCCCGGCTTCTTTGCAATATATTTTTAACATTTCTGTAATATCCTCTTCCTCACCGCAAACACTTCCCTGCACCATTTCCGGCTTTCCGCCGCCTCTGCCCCGGAACTGTTCATTCAGTACTTTTGCATATGGTCTGACATCCTTTGTCCGGCTTCCGATGACATAACGATATTGTCCTTTTTCTGTCTGTACAAATACCATGGCAACCTCTGTCTTCTTATCCAACAACAGATTCACCAGTTCTCTTGGAGCGTTGCCTTCCAAATCAGTCTCAAACAGCACAATCAGATGTTGTCCCTCTTCCACATGCTGTACCTTTACCTCTAAAACTTTCTGCTGCCATTTTGCCACATCATATTTATATGCCGATATTTCTTCTTTCAACCGTTCCACCTCGGTAAGAACCTCACTTTCCGGTGCCGAAAGAAGTACGGATAACTGTTTCATGCGTTCTGATTTTTCTTCATAATCGGCAATGGCACGCGTGCCGCAGAGCATGGAAACCCGCACACCACCTTTGTAGTTTTGAAGACCGATAAATTTCACCAGACCGATTTCTCCGGTTTTCTTCACATGAGGGGCACAGCAGGCACAGGCATCATGTCCCGGAATCGTGACCAGACGCACTTGTCCTTCAATCTCAATCTTACTGCGATAGGAAATCTTTTCCAGTTCTTCCCGGCTCGGATACATGACCTGTATCTCCAGATTGGCAACCACTGCTTCATTTGCCTTCTTTTCAATCTCTAGAAGCTGTTCTTTCGTCAGAGGCCCGTTAAAGTCAATGGTAATCGCCTCTTTTCCCATGTGAAATCCCACATTATCATATCCGTATGCGGCATGAACCAGCCCCGACACAATATGTTCTCCGGAATGCTGCTGCATTTTGGAAAAACGTTCCTCCCAGTCAATGGTACCCGTCACCGTTTTTCCGACCTCTAAAGATTCCTTCATCTTGTGGTAAATCACCCCGTCTCTCTCCTGTGCATCAAAGACAGATTTTTCATCAATCACTCCCGTATCGGCTGTCTGTCCGCCTCCCTCAGGGAAAAAGGCAGTTCTATCCAGAACCGCCTCATAATATGTCCCAACTTTTTCACAAGCCTCTACCACTGCCGAGAAGGTTATCATATGACTGTCTTCATAGAACAACTTTTCCGTCATCTTGCCTTACATCCTTTCCGGTGCTTCAAATCCAAGCACATCAATACAAGTTTCCAACACACACTTTGTAATCGAAAGAAGTGCGATATATCCTGCTTTTCTTTCTTCATTTTCTTCTGACAAAATCTTTGTCTCATGATAGAAACGGTTAAATGCATTGGACAAATCGTAAATATATGCACAAATCTTGTGTGGTGCCAATTCTTCATAGGCACCTTCCATCACTGCATTAAACTTCGCTGCTTCTAACATCAGTGCCTTTGCACTTGCCGACTCTGCTTTTTGGATTTCACAATCCTTTACTACATTTCCACTTTCTGCATATTTTGCCAAAATTGATTTGATACGGACAATCGTATATAGAATATACGGTCCTGTATTTCCTTCAAAGGAAATGAAACGGTCAATATCAAATACGTAATCCTTCGCTGCCTGATTCGATAAATCTCCGTATTTCAGTGCTGCAAGCCCTACTTTTTTTGCAGTCTCCCTTGCTTCGTCCTCTGCAATCGCACGATTCTCAATGATTTTTTCATACATCTTTTCATTGATATCCGCAATCAGATATTCCAGACGCATGACACCGCCTTCTCTTGTCTTAAACGGTTTTCCGTCTTTCCCGTTCATGGTACCAAAACCGATGTGCTTCAGTTCCGTTTCTTCCCGCACGATCTTTGCTTTCTTCGCACAGCGGAATACCTGTACAAAGTGTAATTCCTGACGCTTATCCGTTACATATACAACCTCATCCGGCCGATACAATTTCTCACGCTCTACCAAAGTCGCAAGGTCGGTAGTCGGATAAAGTGCCGCACCGTCTGATTTTAAAATCATACATGGCGGAATTTCTTTCGTGTCCGTCTCTTCCTTCACATCCACTACCAGCGCACCCTGATCCATATGCGCATATCCTTCCTCTTTCAGATACTGTACCATATCCGGAATGTAAGGCTGCGCATCTGCTTCTCCTTTCCAAAGGTCAAACTCCACATTCAATGCACCATAATTCTTCTTTAAATCTGCAACCGATACTGCCATGATATGATTCCAGATGGCAGTGTATCCCCGATGTCCGTTCTGTAATAAATAAGTTGCCTGCAATGCTTCCTCTTTGTAATCTTCATGTTCCTTTGCATAGGCACTGGCTGTCGGATAAATTTCCTCTAATTCACCGATGGTAAATGGTGCTTCTGTCGGATATGCTCCCGTAAATGTTTCATCAAAATACGGCAGGTTCGGCTGTCTTTTCTTTAACTCCGTAATGATCAGTCCCATCTGATAACCCCAGTCACCCAGATGCACGTCTCCAATCACCTTATGACCCGCAAATTTTCCAATTCGTTTCACACATTCTCCGATAACCGCCGAGCGAAGATGACCGACATGGAGCGGTTTTGCAACATTTGCTCCGCCATAATCCACGATCATGGTCTTCACCTTTTCCGGTGCTTCCATACCCAGTTTCTCTTCTCTGCTCATGTCCTTCAAATAGGAAGCCACAAACTCTGCATCTAATGTAATATTGATAAATCCCGGATTCACAGCCTCCACCTTTTCAACGCACACACAGCCTTCCAATGCTGCCACCACATCATTTGCAATTAAAATCGGGGCTTTCTTATAAATCTTTACTGCTGCCATGGCTCCATTGCACTGATATTCACATAAATCCGGTCTGTTTGACAATGTCACCTTTGCATATTGCTTATCATAACCTGCTTTTTCAAATGCAGTTTCCAATTCTAATGTCAGTAAATCAACTAATTTCTTCATACTTCCTCCTTCATCGGCTTTATTTTATCATTTTAACATAACCCGTCCCAATCAACAACTCTAAAAAACGACTTGTATCAGAAACATGTAAAGTACCGTTCCTACACCGATACTCAAAAGATTGTTTCGTTTCCAAACATGAAGCACCGCCACAACCAACACCGAAACCAATTCCGGAATGCCATATGGATTGCTTAACACCGGTGTATTTTTCAAACAATACACCACCAGCATCCCGATCACTGCCGGAGTCAGCACTTTCCCCAGATACTGTACCGTCTTTGGAA
>CAZXQK010000075.1:0-6057 GCA_964642785.1 uncultured Faecalimonas sp. | reverse complement strand
CAGCATCCCGATCACCGCTGGAGTCAGCACCTTCCCCAGATACTGTACCGTCTTTGGAATCGCTTTTCCTTTCGGAAACACCAAAAACGGAATCACCCTTGTCGAAAAGGTAGTGATCGCTACCACCAAAATAATCAGAAACGAGATTGTTCTGCTTAACGGCATACGACTCCCTCCTTATCCAATTTTTTTCTTCCTACAAACAAAAGTGCAACAATGGCAAGCATGGTCGGCAGTACAAAATTGTCTGCACCGAACAGCAACAGACCTCCAACTGCAGCCGCCACACCAATCATTTCCGGTATCCGGTTCTTTTTTTCCATCCATTGTTCAATAAAAATCACTACAAACAAAGCGGTCATTGCAAACTCAATTCCCTCTGAATTAATTGGCAGCAATGTACCTGCGATGGCTCCGATTGCAGATCCTATCACCCAATAAGAGTGGTCAAGTACCGAAATGGCAAATAAAAATTTCGCCTCATCGACTCCTTTTGGCGTCTTCGTCGTACAAAGAAGTGAATAAGTTTCATCTGTCAGTGCAAAAATCATATACCATCTGCTTTTTCCTATTTTGTTGAATCTTTCCACAAGCGATATTCCGTAAAAAATGTGTCTTACATTTACCATAAAGGTTAAAAAAATTACTTGAACAAAAGAAATACCCGGCGTGAAAAAATTCACCGCCAGATATTGTCCTGATCCCGCATAGACCATAATACTCATCAGTATCGCCCATAGGAAAGAATACCCTTTTTCTGCATACATCACTCCAAAAGCAGTTCCGATAAATAAATATCCGGTAAGTACAGGAATGGTATACGGAAATGCCTTCTTAAATGCACTCTTATATTCTTTCATCATCTGTTCCTATCTTTTATAAAATAATTTCAAATCATAACTGTCGTGATAGTATTCGCTCTTATCTTCTTCCCATGTACCTGCCAATTCAAAGTTCCATGATGATACAGCACAGTTCTTCGGACCATTTACATGATGTGGTCCTCTCAGATTCCGATTGCTAATCCAGAACCGGATCTGTATCTCATTTTCACCAACAACGGCAACATCTGAAATATCGATTTCTTTATCGAACAGCAAGGTATTTTTCTCCACTCCGTTTACCGTAACCTTCGCCATCTGATATTCACCTGCCACCTGAAGCAGAATATTTGCCTTATCAAACGTAACTTTCTGAGAAAGCACAATCTCACCCGCAAGGAACGGGAATCCTTCCACCGTAATATCAGAAGCACGTTCCGGCACTTTCCCGATGTAGAAATCATTTGCCTCCACATAGTTTCTTTCTGTATCCTGATATCCGGTTTTCGGATAAACTCCAAAATGTCCCTCTATATAAATCGGCTGTAATTCCGAATCATATACAATACAGTTTTTCAAACTTTCTGTTACATTTTCACCATAAAGAGCATAGTGAACAAGTTCGTCCTCATGCCATTTCACCTCGACTGTGTATGTATTTGCACCTGTTTTCACATAATTGGAAATATCATAAACATTCTCATACGCTTCTCCTTCTTCCAGTGTTTCGGTCAAAAGTGTATCATTAAGCCATGCATGAATGTCGTTATTTTTTTCTGCTTTCAAATGAATGTTATCCGGTATCTCCTGCACCTCAAACTCATAGCGTAAGAAAATATTGCCTTCATATTTTTCCTTAATCAGTTTTTGGAACAGTGCCGGCCATGGCCAAGGCTTTGAGTAGTGTTCTCCATCATAAGAATAACGGATGTCATCCACTGCCAACGCATTCTTCTCAAACCGGATCTCTGCCTGTTCAAATTGAAGTCTGTATGGTTCTAATTCTTTTCCCTCTTCCACAGGTTCATCACTCAAGAACAACAGTGCATCCTCACCCGGTTTTAATTCCAATTCCATGGAAATCTTTTCTGTTGACAAATCTTCTAAATACACCCGCTTAAATGAGTGTACTCCTTCCCCAAAATCAAATTTCTGGGTATATGTTTCCGTAGCAGAAGCATTTACCACATAAATATACTTTTTGTCTTCCAATGTACGATAACTGTAGCAAAAATCCGCCTCTGTATTTTCCACATAAAACGGCATATCTTTTACGATGTCTTCCAATGTACAGTTACTTGCAAGATACGGATAATCAAAAGTCTCAGCCTCAAGATAAGAAGGTTTTTCATCTAACAGAAGCACTTTTCCACCCTGCTCAACAAACCGACATACCAATTGTTCTGTCGTTTTGTCCATGGTATAAATCTTCGGCAATACTAAATACTGATACGCACATTTTCCACAGCCGATTGTTCCATCTTCTGCAAATCCATATTTAGCAAGCAGAGTTTCGTCCAAATAGTGGTATGCGATTCCGCGTCGTTCCAACATCTTATTCGCTTCCCTCAGTGCTTCATCCAATTCCTCCACACCGAATCCGGTGATTTCCAAATCACGTTTGTAATTGAAATAGGCACTGCGAATCGGGTGTAACACAGCAACCTTCACATCCTGCTTTCCTTCTCCGATCAAATATCCCAAACGGGTAAAGTAATCATTAAAGGTCTTAAATCCTTCGGAAATCCATGGATTAATTTCGGAATAATGCGCCGGATAATCATGCTTTCTCAATCCACGCTCTGTATACGGAACCAAATGGTGACACATCAGATTCACGCCATGTACATATTGATATCCGGCAATACGTCTGAGTTCCGCAGGTGTAACGTCCCAGCCACAACAGCCAAACGTCTCAGTAATCACCTGTTTTTTCCCCATCTGTGCCGCTGTACTCGCAACCTGTACTGCCGCTAAAACGTTGTTTGTTTCCTTTCCAAGCCAGTCAATCCCCGGAATGTGTTCATATTCATAAAACGGCATTATGCCACCGCAGCACATCATCTGATAACCTAATGTATTTTCTTCCACATAGTGTCCCGTCAATTTGACACCATTTTCTTCACACCAGCAATATATTTTTTCCGCAAAATTTTTCAGCATCAACTCCTGCATACCTTTCCAGTAGCGGTATCTGAATTGACGATATCCCTTTTTCTCAACGAACAACAATCCAAGGGAGTCTAAAATGTCTTCCTGATACTTTTCTTCAAAATAAGAGGCAATCATGTCTGTATATGGTGTATTCCATCTCTGATACTGTGGTTCATCCGTAAAAAATCCCTCTATCTTTTGAGAAAATTCCTCTCCAAAGCGTTCCTTGTACTGCTCATGAGTCAATTTCAGGAACTTGTCCACAACCTCAGGATTTAAAATATCCGCTGTAGAAGTTGCAGTACAGACATATATATTCAAATATGTACCATCTGCCTGTAACGGTTCTGATACACGTACCAGTTCCTCCTCTGTCAGCAGATAACTGACTGTGGCGTCTTTATCAAATGTGCCTTCCTTCATCTCTACATATTTATCCCGGTTCTTTTCATCTTCCAAAAGTTTCCCGCCTGCAAAACCACTCGGCCAGCCATTTTCATCGTAAATCCATGCCTTCATGTTCTGCTCCTGTGCTTCCCTTGCACACGCTTCGATGCACTGCATCCACTCCTCAGACAGATACTCTGTCTGAAGTCCGGAACGGGCATGCATAAAGAATCCTCCGATTCCGTTTTTCTCCATTCCGCGAATCTGCCGAACCAACTCGTTTTTTTCTAATCTGTCATTCCACGACCAAAATGGTATCGAACGATAACTGTCTAAAACTTCTTTGCTCATTCTTATTTTCCTCTCGTTTTATATTCTTTGAACATTGTACCACATTATTCTTTTTTACAACATATGAAAATTCGCTGTAAAGACATACTTAATCCTTACAGCGAACTTTTCAAGCGTTTCTGACAGGAGTCGAACCTGCGCACCCGCCTCCGGAGGGCGGTGCTCTATCCACTGAGCTACAGAAACATTTCATTTAGAACTCTGACATTGTACCACATTTTCATCCAAATGTAAAGAAGCTGATTTTTTTTAATTTTGAAATTTTGAAATTTTATAGTTGATTTTTACTGCTTGATACGATATACTTTAAAAACCATAATATTTATCTATTAATTTTCATGGCGTTTCTGCCATATTTACCAAGTTACAATTTATAAGCAGTTTTCCACAAAAGAAAGGAGAATTTATGAATTATCAACAATTTGTTATGGCACTCAAAACAAAAGTTGCCAATATTTTAGGTGAAAGTGCAACCGTCACGATTCACACTGCGCTCAAAAACAATGGTTACGAACGTGTAGGTTTAACCATTTCAGAAAAACACATAAACCTGTCCCCTACCATTTATCTGGAAGAATATTTCAAACATTTCGAAGACGATGATTCTATCGATAACATTGCCAACAGTATTCTTCATGTTTATCACGACGTCAGATTTGACCACTCATGGCAGGTTCATACTATTTCCAACTTTGAAATGATCAAAGAAAAAATCGTTTACAAAATCATTCATGCACCACAGAATGAAACACTCCTGAAGACACTTCCTTCACTTCCATATTTGGATTTTGCAGTTGTATTTTATGTTCTGTTTGAGGTCGATGACAACGGAACTGCAACAATCCCCGTTACCGAGGACCTGCTCCGACTTTGGAATACCTCTTTAAAGGAACTCTTCCATATTGCAGCGAAAAACACACAAAAACTTCTTCCACCGGTATTTAAACCGATGCGAATTGTGGTTGAAGAACTTCTCGAACACCCTTGTGACGAAGACCTGCAGGATGATGATATCATGTTTGTGCTGACCAACCCCTTACGAAGTCTGGGAGCCGCCTGCATTTTATACGACAACGTCTTACTTCATATCGGAAATTTTCTGAAGGAAAATTATTATGTCCTTCCAAGCAGTATTCACGAAGTGATAATCATTCCGGAAAGTCAGACTCCCGACAAAGAAACCTTAAATAATATGATTAAAGAAATCAACGAAACTCAGGTTGCAATTGAAGATGTACTATCAGATCATGTATATTACTACGATTGTAAAGCAAAAAAACTAATTTAATCAAAAGGCGTATGATTTTCATCATACGCCTTCCTCATAATCCTTATTCTTTTGCTCTGCCTAAGTATTCGCCTGTTCTTGTATCGATTTGGATAACTTCTCCTTCTTCGATAAAGATAGGAACTCTTACAATCGCACCTGTTTCAACTGTAGCAGGTTTTGTTACGTTTGTTGCAGTATTACCTTTCACACCCGGTTCTGTTTCAATGATCTTTAAGTTTACAAAGTTCGGTGCTTCTACGATAAATGCATTACCTTGGAAAAACTTAATTGTTACTTCATCGTTTTCTCTGATGAACTTAATCGCATCTTCCACCTGATCAAATGTAAGCGGAATCTGATCATATGTTTCAGGATCCATGAAGTAATAAAGTTCTCCATCGTTGTATAAGTATTGCATTTTCTTTGTTTCAATGTGAGCCTTCGGGAATCTGTCATTCGGGTTGAATGCTTCTTCTCTCGTAGCTCCTGTTAAAATGTTTTTATATTTTGTTCTGACAAAGGCAGCACCTTTACCTGGTTTTACGTGTTGGAAATCAAGAACCACGTGAGGTTGTCCGTTAATTTCAAATGTAACACCGTTTCTAAAATCACTTGCGCTAATCATACTTTTCCTCCTTGTTTTATCTCTGCACGATTTCATTTCTTATACAGAGCACGCTTGTATCATTATTTTATAATAGATTATCTGCTTTTTCAACCCCTTTTTTACACTCTTTCACCTTCATGCAGGATTTCCAACACTTTTTTTAACTTTTCTGCTGAAATCTGCCCCGGTGCTGATGTCTTTTGCACTGCTCCAAAGGTAATTGCCGAACCAAATGTTTCGCCTGCCACCCGGCTGACTTTCCCAAGTTCTCCCATGGACATGGTAACAACCGGACACTTCGCATGATGTCTGTTCATTTCCTCTGTTGCCTCAAGAAGTGTCAGAACATCTTTTTCCGTATGTGGCATAACTGCCATTTTCAAAATCTCCGCACCTGTATCCTGCATATAACAAAGTTCCGCCACAATTTCTTCTTTTGACGGTGTCTTTTCAAAATCGTGCTTAGA
>CAZXQK010000074.1:0-6125 GCA_964642785.1 uncultured Faecalimonas sp. | reverse complement strand
ATTTTTCCAGTCCAGACTGTCCACATTCCATTGTATTGCATAATATCCGCATGCAGACACATTTTTGATAACCGCATCGTCATAATCCCCATACGGTGGGCGAAAGAGTTTCATCTCAACCCCTGTCAATTCTTTCACTTTTTCATGTACTTTTAGTACTTCCTGCCGGCACTCATCATCCGATAACTGGCTCATGTTTTTATGGTTCTCACTGTGATTTCCCAAATCATGCCCTGCCTCTTTGATTTTCTTTACATCGTCCGGATATTGTTCCACCCAGCCTCCGGTCATAAAAAACGTGACATGAATATCGTACTCTTTCAGAATATCCAGAATCCGCTGCGTATCTTCATTCCCCCACGCTGCATCAAAAGAAAGTGCGACTTTCTTTTCTTCTGTTTCCACAGAATAAATTGGGAGTTCCTTGCCGTTTACAGTATTTGTCACCGTAACCGTTTTCGAAACTCCCGCAGTGGCAGTAATCACCAAAATTCCGTATACTGCCCACATTTTTATTTTTCGTCCTAGTTTTTCTTCCATCTCCTTACTCCCATTGTCCGTTTCATATAAATATATGAATACCGACAAAGGTTCATGCGTCCGGAAGATTTCACCTATTCCTCATTTGCAGATTCCAGACACCTCTGAATCGCTTCATTGATTGCCAGCATTTTGTCGTCCAATGCTGAAACCATATCTGCACATTCCCGTAAATCATGACTGATATATTCTGGTGTGCGGTTTTCCAATTTGTAATAAATCTTGTGCTCTAGACTGGCCCAAAAATCCATTGCAATCGTACGAATCTGTATCTCCACCTTCATATCTACCACCCGGTCTGACAGAAACACCGGCACAGTCACAATCATATGATAACTTTTGTAACCGCTTTCCTTCGGATTCTTAATGTAATCCTTAACGGAAACCACCCGCAAATCGCTTTGATTTCCAATCATCTCTGCCAGTCGGTAAATATCCGAGGTAAAAGAACAAATCAGCCTTACTCCTGCAATGTCATTGATGTACTTTACCATATTTTCCACCGAAGTTTCATAACCGTATCGTTTTAACTTCTTTACAATGCTTTCCGGTGTCTTAATCCTTGTCTTAATTTGTTCAATAGGATTATACCTATGTACATGCTGAAATTCATCATTCAAGATATCTAACTTTGTGCCAACTTCCTTGAGAGCTGCATTATAAAGAAACATAATCGTTTTCCAACTGTCTACGTCTTCATAATTCTTAATAGCCTCTAACATGTAAGTTCTCCTTTCCTGTTGCCCTTCTTTTTAAGTATACCATATAATGTGGAACAGTGTCATGCTTTTCACAAAACTTTAAGACATCTTTTAGAAAGCAATTTATAAATCCAGCTTCATGTCGCCATATTTAATCCAGCCCTTTTTCCTCATAAATTCCGAAATCAAAAGGGTAACCACCGCCGGTAGAACAATCTGAATCAGCAAAATCTTTACCAGTACCATCATCGGTGTTTCCGATACTACCATGGTCTGATACGTCATAATCTGTCCCACCAGTCCTGCTGTTCCCATGCCGGAGCCTGTTGCATTACTTGTCATTCCAAATACCATGATTCCTACCGGTCCCAAAATCGCACTGGACAAAATAGCCGGAAGCCAGATAATCGGTTTCTTTACGATATTCGGCACCTGAAGCATGGAAGTCCCGATACCTTGCGCTAAAAGTCCTCCGACCCTGTTTTCCCGATAACTTGCAACAGCAAAACCGACCATATTACAGCAGCAGCCCACGGTTGCCGCACCTGCTGCCAGACCGGAAAGATTCAAAATCACACCTAACGCTGCGGAACTGATTGGCAATGTCAGTATCATTCCCATAAGTACCGACACAACAATTCCCATAACCAAAGGCTGTCTTTGCGTACCCCAGTTAATCATTTCTCCCAACATTGTCATAAATTTGGAAATCGGCGGTCCCAAAACCAGTCCGACTGTGGAGCCTGCTCCGATAGTAACAAGCGGTGTTACAATAATATCCACTTTTGTTTTTCCGGAAATGAAATGCCCTGCTTCAATCCCGACATATGCCGCCAAGAATGCCCCAAGAGGCTCTCCCGGTCCTGCAAACGCCATCGTTCCGTCTACCAGTACCGTCCCGGCAAGCAATTTTCCTGCAAATGCACCTACCATACCCGCAGTTGCCGCAGACAATACCACAAGGGAACCTTCCTGAAACTTGTATGCCACACCTACACCAATACCCGCACCGGTCAGTGCCGCCGCAACTTTTCCAATCGCAAAAATCAAATCCCCTGTCGTTCCGCCTATCAGTGTTCCAATCTGTTGAATAATTGTTCCGATTATGAGCGTTGCAAATAGCCCATGTGCCATGCCCGACAGTCCGTCTATAAAAATCCGATTGCTCCATTTTCTTAAATATTTCATCATTTCACCCTCATTCCTCTTTGTCTTGTCACCTGTGTAGTCTATCACACTGCAACATTAAAATCAAGGTTGCAACTTCTCCGAAAAAAATATATACTATCCTCATAACTGTTCAAAAAGGAGACTGCTTATGTTTCGTTTATGGGGAAAAATGATAAAAGACAATCGTATGATAGGGGACACGGTAATCTGTGATACCTCCGCAGATACCCGCACACACAAAATCTTTCATGCATTGGATGAAATCTGTCACGAATTTGATTTAAGCAAACCAATCTGGCTTGACTGCACCATTGAAGAATTCAAAAAGCACAATAAAGCCAGATTTTATCAAGACAATTTTGTTGATTCTATTGAGTTTGATTATTTAGAAATTCACATCATAGAAGAATAAACTTCTTCTGTTTTTCCTGTTATGGCATGGTGAAATATGCAGCGATAAACAGTTGGACCTACGCCACAATATTTACCGCATTATCCTTTATTTCATTAATCTTTTGCATCAACGCCGTTCTTGTTCTCACATCAAAAAGTTTTACAAAACTGATTGGCATATCGAACGGTGGTTTCATCAATTCCCTCATATCCTCCATATAGCCATTTCGCTCTACGTGGTTGATAATCTTATGCACAAAAGCAATCTGCTCTTGATTCAGAGAAGCATCATTGATGAACGCGGAAAATGCTTCCATGGCAGCATCGTGATCTAACTTTGCGATTTTTCTGATAAGCAATCCAAATGGTGTGTCACCAAACTCACGCTCGTAATCAGCTTTGCTTCCAAGTTCCTCCGTAAACACACGTTCTAATTCCGCATAATCACCGGCCGTGAGCGGAATATTATGTGTCAGTTTATGTATTACGATAGAATTACCATTTTCGGTTACGTAACGATTTACTTTCTTTTTATAATCTTCAAAATCATATGCCGGATCTAATTTTTCCCCTTCCTTCATATCTATGATAGGGTCGGTTAATTTCGTGATAATCGGCTTTCTCGGATTGACATCATCCACAAGGAATTTCATCAAATCTCGTAGTTCCACTCTTGTCCTCTCAAAAAGCACAAGATCATTGGCTGCCCAATATGGATCCGTATTAATCTCTTTAATAATTGGAAGCTTGGCTTTTATCTGTGGAATCGTAATTTTTTTCTCAAACGCTGCCGCAATATCACACAACTGCTTTTTTGCGTGCCTGAAAGCCGGCATCGCTTCAATATGTGCAATCATCAGACCATACATAAAATTATCAAAACGTTTTGCATACTCATCTGACTCATTCATATACACTAACGGTGCAATATGTGTTATGAGTTCTCCTTTTGCTTCCTCGCTGATATAGGTAAAGCTTTCGATTTTGTTATATCGTTCCACATACTCTCGCTTGTGTTTAACAGACACCAATTCTGTATTAAGTGCTTTGACCTGTTCATTGCACTCTGCTGTCATTTGCCTTCTCCAATCCTGATAGCAGTCATCAGCAAACGCACTTTCCTGCATAGCTACCGCCAATCGGATTTTCTTTCCGAATATATTCTCAGTAAGAGATTTCGTATCACTTCCTTCAAAACCATTTGGTTTCTGCCTAAAATACTCAAAATTTCCACAATAATCAAAAATCATGAAATATCTCTTACCTGTATATTCGCCATTCACAGCATCAACACACCCCAGGTTTGGAGCCAGTCTGGTTCCCCGACCAATCATCTGCCAAAATTTTGTTTTCGAGCGTATCTTCTTAAAAAATACAAGATTGACACATTCCGGCACATCAATACCGGTATCCATCATATCTACAGATACCGCAATTCTAGGTTCCTTTTCAGGTTGTTTAAAATCATCTATAATCGTCTGAGCATATGCATCATCACAAATAATCCTCTGTGCAAACGTTCCCTTGTACTGAGGATATAATTTATTGAACCTTTCTAATATAAATTCCGCATGTTTTTTATTCTGAGCAAAGATGATGGTCTTCCCAATAAGATCACCACCTTCAACCTTGATACCACGCCCCATCAAGTCCTGCAGTACCATATCGACCGTTGTTTCATTAAAGACAAACTTATTTAATTCTGCCGACGGAATGAAATCCGGTACATATCCATCTTCGGCAAAATCATCTTCATATCTTTCTTTATCCTCTTCGGAAAGGTTGTCGTATGTAATTCCTTCTTCCAGGAATTTCGTCTTTACTTCGTAGTTATAATATGGAACAAGTACATGATCTTCATTTACTGCTGTTTCATAATCGTAAGCATAAGTCGGGATACCATGTTCCATCTCAAAAAAATCATATGTATTTCTATCCACATCTGTTTTTGGTGTAGCAGTAAGACCAACCAAATACGCATCAAAATATTCAAAAATTGCTCTATACTTTTTGAAAATAGATCTATGACTTTCGTCCACAATGATCAAGTCAAAATGCGTCGGTGTAAATAACGGTAATCCGTCTCTTGTTTTACATTCATCAATCGCATTCAACATTGTCGGATAAGTTGAAAACACAATTCTTGCAGTTTTGTCATCCTTACTTGAACACAAATTACAAAGTGACATATCCGGAAGATAATGTTTAAAATCGTCCTTCGCCTGTTTTACAAGCGCCGTTCTATCGGCAAGGAATAATACATTTGTAACATACCCACCACGACTTAGTACATCCGTCAGGCTGGAGGCCGTTCTGGTCTTTCCGGTACCTGTTGCCATAACCAGCAGATTTTTGCGAAAACCTTGTTCAATATGGTCGCATACGGCTCGGATGGCCTCTTTTTGATAATATCTATCCGTAATCTTGTCGTTAATTGGAATCTCATTTAACGGTTTTCTTTCTGTTCTTCTGTTCATAAGACGCTGGAGATCTTCTTTGCTAAACACCTCGCTAACACGTCGCTGTGGACTTGTTTGGTCATCCCAAAAATATGTTTCGAATCCGTTTGTTGTAAACATCATTGGTCTGCGTCCAAACTTCCTCTGTAAACAATCTGCATATAACAGAGCCTGCTTTCGACCAATATTGGGATCTTTGCTGGTACGCTTTGCCTCTATAACAGCAAGTGGCAGCCCGTCTTTACCAAACAGGACATAATCAACATATCCTTTTTGACCAAGTATACCTGCCATGCTTTCGACTTCATATTCTTCCCATACATCAGCATCACTTCCATGAAATTTCCATCCTAATTGTTTCAAATCAACATCAATGAATTTCTTTCTGGTCAAGAATTCAGAAATATCTTCTGATTCAAAAGTTCTATTTTGTTGGTTTTCTTCCTTAGAAGCAGTAAACTGCTCAGCCATAGCTTCTATTTTCTTACGCAGTTTTTCTATTTCTGCATCCTTCTCACCCAAAAGACTCTCTTGTTCTTTAATCTTCTTTGTATCAACAATTACCTTGTCTTTCGGAATCTCGTCATCTGAAAAATATCTTTCTTCATATTGTTTACCATAGCAATAATCAACCCATTCGACAAATTCAAATAAACTGCGCAAAGACATAAGGGCATCACCGGCACTCACGCTGCGTTCTGTGTGTACCGCTAAATTGCCTAGTTTCACAACATATGGTAATTTTTCCCATGTCTTACAGTCTACCGCAAAGCGAAAACTCGGTTCATGTATCAGTGATTGCAAATTGTCTTTATATGGCATTTTCATTGAAGTATCCGCAGAATACACCCATTTTACAGCT
>CAZXQK010000073.1:0-6158 GCA_964642785.1 uncultured Faecalimonas sp. | reverse complement strand
TAAAACTGCTATCAGCCAGGGTGCGAAGCGTGGTCTGTTCTCAAATGAAGCAGGTATGGGTTCCACACCTCATGCTCATGCACAGGCAAATGTAGACCATCCGCATGAGCAGGGAATTGTGGCAATGGTCGGGGTGTTTATTGATACGTTCGTTGTATTGACGTTGAATGCACTTGTCATTATTTCAACTTTATATACAAACGATGGTCCGCTTGCAAAATGTGGTGCAGCGGCAGCCCATACAGAGATTACAAAAGCAAATCTTGCACAGACTGCATTTGGCACTGTATTTGGTTCGGATCTCGGTGCCATGTTTGTAGCAATTTGTTTATTCTTCTTTGCATTTTCCACAATTTTAAGTTGGAATATGTTTGGAAAAATTAACGTGATGTATCTGTTTGGCAAAAAGAACAGCAAAGCATCATCCATTATTTATACTGTAATTGCACTGGTGTTCATTTTCCTTGGAACCTTGATGTCAAATGATCTGGTTTGGGAATTGACGGATGCCTTCAACTATCTGATGGTGCTTCCAAATGCTCTTGCATTATTTGCATTGACAAAGATGGTGACGGGTTCCTTGAAAGAAGTGGAGAAAAAATAGAAATATTGTCGAAACAGCAGGAAAAATATCGCATACACTCGATTGTGTGCGATATTTTTTTGTCAGTAAGTTCTTGTTCTAAGAATAAGAGGACGTTCATATACATATAATGTTGTATGACATAAGAAAGGACTGATGAATATGAGAAAACCGAAACTTATACGTCGTTTTGTAGCTCTGTTTCTTGCGGTATTGATTTTCTTCGGAACATTACCGTTTGACATGATTACAAATGCGGCAGACACAATCACCTCAGGGACTGCTGTTGCGGATACACCGACTGTTGATGGGTGGAAGCAATATTTTAACAATCATTCCACCAAATATGCAGGTAATGTATTTGTTGATAAATCGGTCTTTACTGCAGAAGAAGCAAAAACTTATTTTAAAGATGATATTTCAGAGAAATTATCATTTGGAAAGGACAATTTTGGAAATCAAAACTTCCTTGTAACCTTAAGCAGTATTGCCTCAAACACAGAAATCGCCGGATATACTGCAGCACCAACAGATACCATGTTAGTACTTGATCTTTCCGGTTCAATGAAAAACAGTGACTACGTTGATGAAATGGTGGAAGGAGCAAATTATGCCATTGACTTATTATTAAAATTGAATAAGAACAATCGAATTGGTGTTGTTTTATATTCCGGAAATGAAAAAACAAACAATGCTGCAACAACTTCTACGGCAACGACCATTCTTCCTCTTGGAAGATATGTGACAGATGACAATTATTTAAAAGCAACTTCCAAGGACGATGTTTTAAAGGTCGGACTGGAAAGCAGTGTAAAAACAGAAGACACCAAGAAAAAAGTGGAAGCAGTTGCAAAAACTGTTGCAGGCGGAACTTATATGCAAAACGGAATTTATTTTGCGTATAATCAGTTTTTAAGTGCATCTGATAAAGTGATTCCGGAAGGAAACATTCAGGCAGGCATAAAGCGTACACCAATCATGGTGTTTATGGGAGATGGAGCCCCTACAATTGGGACAACATCTTATAATCAGGTCGAAACATCAAACATAGGAGATGGAACAGTTTCAAGCAAAGAGTTAAGTTTTCTGACACAGTTAACTGCTGCATGGACAAAAGCAAAAGTCAGTTCCATGTATGGCACAGACATGCGACTTTATACACTGGGTATAGGAACAACAGGCAATCAAGATGCAACTGATGTTCTAAATCCAATGAATGTCAATTCAAAGACAGCGGCTCTTTGGGAAGAATTTATAAAAACAAACGCTGACAGTAAAGGAAATGTAACAATCAAATATGATCATAAAACATTAAAAATACCAAAGGATACTGTTATTACAGATGCAAATCAACGAGGATATGTGAACAGTTACAATACAGCAGGAACGGCTGCACAAATCGTAACAGCATTTGAAAATATTGCAAAAGATATTGAAAAGCAGTCTAAAATGTTGCAAACCAAATATTATGCAACCTTAGTGAATACCGATGCAGAGCATGATGGTTATGTTTCTTTTTCTGATGAAATCGGTTATGGAATGGAAATCAAGAACATCAAAGGTATCTATTTTGGAAAAGGCAGGCTGATCACAGGAGATCTGTTTGCAAAGAATATGACAACGGGTAACCTGACAGACATTGATACAGAACTGATGACATGTCTGAAATCACGTTTTGGTATTTCGGAAACACAGGCAAGACAATTGCTGGAAACTGCGGTAAAAAATGGTGACATCGCTTATGTAAATGAAGATAACTTTTCGAACTATGTTTCCTGGTATGCAAAGGGAGATAATACGTATATAGCACCATATGTACAAGAAGACGATTCTTCTGCACCGGAAGATGCTGAATATTTGATGAAATCATATATTTATCTGGAAGAAAACATGATGTATACGTTGATTCGCATCAAAGAGGATCTTAAAACCGGATATCAGGTAATGGAAATGAATCTGCCGGCTTCAATGCTTCCTATGGTCACATATTCTCTGGAAATTGACGGGGAAAAACTGGAAGAAGATAATATCATTTCCATGACCTGCAATGCGAATGAACAATCACCGGCAATGCTATTGTATGAGGTTGGATTAAAAGACAGTATTACACCATACAATATTCAGGCAACTGCAGACGGAACGTGCAGTTTTTATACAAACCGTTGGAATGACGATAACGGAAAAGCATTTACGGTACCAAAAGATGTGCCGGAAGGATTATTTTCTAATGGTTTCATGGATACGACTGCTGCTCATTTTGTTCCTTCAATGGAAAATGTCCGTTACTATTATACAGAGGACACAGAACTGTATATAAAAGAAAATGCAAAATTTGTATTATATAAAGGCAGCGAACTTCAGTCGGGAACTGATTATTATTTTAGGTTTCAGTATGTTGTGAAAGACGATAAAAACTATGAAGTAAAAACGGAATACACACCCGTTTCGGCATCTGCACTGACTCATGTAAAGCAGACAGAAAATGTCTGGTATATCAAGAAAGGAACGCCGAAAAACTTCCTTGAAACAGATGGTCAAACTTATGAGGCGAAAGTGAAGAATGAAACAGATACCCTTGCGTGGTCGTTGTACCATCAGGTAAAAGAAGAAGGATATCATGTAGTCTGTTACCTCGGAAACAATGGTAAATTAACTGTTTCACCGGCACAGGGAATCAAACTTACAAAGACTGTTACAGAAGCGGTTCCCGGAGCAGATAATCTGTTTACGTTCCAAATCGAACTAAGCGGAAATAAATTAGCCTCTCGTTATCCGGCACTGCTTGTCAAAGCAGACGGGACGACCACAAACGAAACACTTGCGGTATCAGATGGAAACATGAGCGTGACGATTGGTGCAGGAGATACCATTTATATCTCTGAACTGCCGACAGGTACGAAGTATCAGGTAAAAGAAAACTACCATGCGGACTATGTTCCGACTTTTAAAAATGAAAGTGGAATAATAGAAGAACATATGATGCAGGAAATAAATTTCATCAACACACCACGAGGATACGGAAGTCTTCTGATTTCAAAGGAAGTGACACATCAATTTGAAACTGTACCGGAGGCACTTACCAAGAAAACATTTCCGATTACGATAACATTTTCAGGTGAAACAGATGCAATAAAATCGATTCCGACACCTCAAAATGTAAAAAAAACAGTTGATGGATCATTTGCGGCAGATTTAGCAGGCGGTATGGAAGTGTTGTTTACAAACTTGCCGGAAGGAGTTGAGTATCAGGTCAGTGAAAATTTGGATACGGCAGAACATAAAGGCTTTACGTTAAAAAACGCCACAGATGATTTGAAAGGGAAAATATCAGCGAATAAACAGTCAATGGTTGCACTTCTAAACGAGTATATTCCGGAATCGGTCAGCCCGTCACTGAAACTGGAGGGGACTAAATATGTAGACGGTGATGATCATCCGGCTGATGCAACTTATCAGATTGTGTTGCAGGAGGTTGTGATAGGTGACGGCACAATGGAGAGTAAGGGAAACCCTGTCACCATCGGTCAAATAAAAAAAGACGGAACATATCAATATGATATGAGTCAGATTTGCTATGACAGAGCAGGTTCATATTCTTATATGATTTATGAGGTTGAACCGAATGACGGAGCAGCAGAAAAGCCTGCAGATGTAGCATATGATAAGTCATTTGCCCTTTTTACCATTGAAGTGACAGACGATGATGCAAACGGAAAATTAGAAGTAAAAGATAACAATATCCGTATTCATCAAAACAGTGCAGTGATTTCTAAGGAGCAGGTAAAAAATTCAACCACTACGATTACGAAAGATTTTCGCAATATGTATCAGGTGACGACGGTTTCTTTCCGACTGAAAAAAACCGTGAATCAGGAAGACAACAGTCCTTATGACGGAAATATTACGTTTGGATTATATGAAAGTGCTTCTGAACAGACAGCGAAAACTTATGCCCGAACAGATGAGGACGGCAATGCAACGATATCGCTGCAAATCAGGCAAAGCGATTATGCAGTGAAGAAATATTATTACGTGCGTGAAACAGCACCGGATGTATCTCGCAGAGTTGTCGGAATGACTTATGATGAATCTGTGAAATATGTAATTACAATCCAATGGAACAAGAGTGATAACGAACCGACTGTGGAATATTTCCAATATGATGCAGATAAGGGGAATGGTGTTGGAGAAAAGATTCTTTTCCAAGAAACTCCGGTGTTGAAAATTAACAACAGTTATGATGGCAATGTTACGTCAACTCCGGCGATTACGTTAAGTGGAACGAAGATATTACAGGGCAGAGAGTGGAATGAAAACGATAAATTTGTATTCGAACTTTATGTTACGGATGCCGATTTTAAAACAGAAGGTATTCATGCAAAACAGAAAAAAACGGTTACAAAAGAAAGTCAGGTTATTTGCTTTGATGCCGTGAACTTTGATTCAGTCGGCACAAAGTATATGGTAATCAAGGAAGAGAATGACGACAAGGATGGTATTTCCTATGATACAACTGCATATCATGTGACAGTGAATGTTGTGAAAGCAGTAGATGCGAATGGGAAAACCATACTTTCCGTAGCGGAAAAAGATGGTGGAAGTGTTCTGATTCATAAGAATACGGACATCACACCGACAGAAGGAAATCACATCGATTTTATGAATCAATATGAGGCTGAGCCTGCAAATGTGAGTCTGTCCGGTGAGAAAAGATTGGTCGGACGTACACTAAAGGCAGAGGAATTTGAATTTTTACTTTACGAGGCCGACGAGACTTACCAAAAGATAGGAAGTGCGATTGCAACTGCCAAAAATAAAGAAGATGCCGGCTTCACGTTTGACAGGGAACTGGAGTTTAAAGAGGCGGGAATTTATTATTATGTCGCAACAGAAAAGAATCTCGGTGAAGAAGGCATGACTTACGATGACACTGTTTTTGGTGTGCAGATTATCGTAACAGATAATGAAGCAGGAAAACTAATGGCGGAAGTTCAGTATTTGAAACTTGGTGACATTCCGGAAGAACGGGAAGGGATTGTATTTGAAAATGTGTATATTCCGAATACACCGGAAGTACCAAAAGTACCGGTTGTGCCGGAGGTACCTGTAAAGACAGAAAGTCCTAAAACGGCAGACAATACAAATCTTGCGTTATGGATTGCGGTCATGTTTGTGTGCGGAGGTCCGCTCGTTACAATTCCAATTCGCAGAAAAAGAGAATATTCTTAATAAATTTGGAGCAGTTCAAAAATGGCTGCTCCGTTTTTGATTGTTTTTTGTTTTGAAATCCGTTATACTAAGTTTAGTTCAACGAAATTGAGGAGTATACCTCAGGATTAGGGGGGACGAGGCATAAGATGTCAAAAGAATTAGAAGCATATTACAACAAATTTTGTGAAGAAAAACGATTGACCAGAAGGCATGGAAATGTGGAATATATTACATCTATGAAGTATATTCATAAATATTTGGAAATCTTACCAAAAGAGGCGAAGATATTGGACATCGGTGCAGGAACAGGGCGGTATTCGGTGGCACTGGCAGAGGAAGGCTATGATGTGACTGCTTTAGAACT
>CAZXQK010000072.1:0-6164 GCA_964642785.1 uncultured Faecalimonas sp. | reverse complement strand
ATTGCGTCAACAGGTGGTGCTTGCACGGCAGGAAACACGGTTGATATGACAGGTTTTAAGATGTCTTCTATGTACATTGTAGACGACGCAGGCAGTTTAGATGCATTTGTGAAATAAACAAGAAAATAAATGGGAGGAAACAATAATGACAAAAAAAGGATTGATTTCATGTTTGATAGCAGCCACGATGATCGTAAGTACAGGATGTGGCGGTGCTTCGACAGGCGGTAAAGGAAATAAGGGCGGATATATCAGCCAAAAAGTGTTAGATGTAAAGAAACTTGGCGATGGATTCAACCCGAAATATTTACCGGACACATCATCAATTAAGCAACAAAGTGGTAAAATTCATGTGGTACTTGATTTCGACGGTACACAATATGGTTGGGAGAAAGTAGCGGAAGAATATGAACGTTTACATAGCAAACAAGTAGACGTTGTAATCAATACAGATTATTCAGGAACAATGTACAGCGAAAAGATTGTCAGTGAATTGCAGAACACAGACACAGATTGGGATATCGTTCAAGGTAATCTTGGCAGTTATCATACAAACTCTGCCTGTATGCATATTTCGGCTATTTCTGACCAGATAAACGAATACTGTGGTACAAACATGCAGTGGAACGATGTGTTGGAAGACATTGCATTTGAAAGTATCGAAAATCATTCGACAGATACATATATCATCAATTCAGAAACAATGCAGACTTGTTGGTTTGTTAACAAAACAGCATTGGAAGCAGCAGGAAAACTAGGTTACAAAAATGCAGACGGAAAAGTGGAAAATCCGCTTACATGGAATGACTTGATAAGCCTTTGTGACTATATGCAACAGGCTGGTTATGATAATCCGCTTGGAATCAGCCTTACAGAAGGTTCTATCCGTTCCGCTCAGTTCTCATGGCTGACACGTATTTACGGTGACTACTATTACAGACAATATTATCCGTATGTTATGAGTGCTGAATATTGGGATGATTATGATCCGGAAGATGCTTCACCGGAAACAGCAGACGGATATGGCGTGAAATTCTGTAAAATTGCAAATTTAATGTTAGACAAAAACTCTAGTCTTGCAGAAGACGGTTTCGTAGGGGTAGGAAGTGATATTTATAAAGATTATCTTTCAAACTTCTACAAAATGCGTAACTACATCATCGCAGATGCAAGTTCTACAGAATTTGCTACATTACGTGACCAGTTCCGCTTGCAGTCAAATGGTAAAAAGTCAGCTCAGATTATCCTTGACTATGTAGGGTATGGCTGTCTCTACAGCGCATCTGATGCGATTACATTAGACTATTTTGATTATCCGGTAATGGAAAGCGATTATGTTGATTCTGATACACTGACAAGAGATATTGGCGGCAACGGTGGTTTCCTTTCTATCGTAAAACACGTTGGTGATAAAGAACAAAACGACCTGAACGTTGACTTTATGAAATTCTTCATGTCACCTTATGGTCAGACATTATACTATCAAGGATTGGCAGAACATGATGTAGCTCCGGCAGGTCTTACAACCGTAAAAAATGTAGTGATTCCGGAACAATGGAGTGCATTCTTTAACAAAGTAAATGATAAAGTAAGTTTCAATGGTAACGTAGATGGCGATATCTTTATCTCATGGGGAGTTCGCTTCTTTGGTGATTACGAAAACACAGATGATTTAGTTGGAGAAATTTGGAAGAAACTGCTTTTGAAGGGTATTGGTACGAAGGATGAGATTACAGTTGATGAGTTCTGTACACAATGGTATGATGCTTGTTTTGCAGATTACAAGCTTAAATGTATTTGTTGTCAGTGGCCGGAGTCAATGTATATGAATCCAACCCTTCCTTACTAAACTAACGTGGAAGGTACTCAATTATGAAAGAGATAAATACAAGCGTTGTAAAACCGATGGATAGAAAAAAGATAAGAAACACGATTGTGTTGTTGGTTATTTTGACGGCTGTTTTTGCAGCGATGACAATTGTCAGTGCTGTATTGATGCCGCACAAAACAGTATTTAAAGACGTGGCAGGTGAAGAGATTACTACATCCGCTCTTTTCGGAGGAAAGAGTAAAGAAGATTACTTTATTGCCGGAAACAGTATCTTTGAACGCCGCAGTCTTTCTGATGATGAAGTGATACAATCCGAAAATTATCTGGCTGCAATTCAAGCATACGTGGAAAAAGAAAATGTTACATTATTAGACGGAAGTCTGAATCAATTTTATTTTCTGTATGCGAACAAGGCAAGCGGCGGAAATGATTTGGTCATCATTGATAACCTTGGTAATTTATTTAAATTTACAGAAGGGAATGATGGCTTGGAATTTTCAGAAGATTGTTTGCTTAGAACAACAGCAGTACAGTTGGTAAAAATGATATCGGATGGCGATGATTTATATGTTCTTTCTAACTACAATAACCGGCTTTTGATACAAAACTATGATCTGAACAATCTTTCGGCAGGTGTGAAAAACAGCCGATACGTTTGGACGGTGGAAAAAGTAGGAAAGGAAAGCAGTACGCTTTCCTTTCTTAACTACAAAATCAAATTGTACGATTTCGTAGTAGAAGGTGATTATTTATATTTAGCTACCGATTTAGGTCTTTATAAATTTCACAAAGATTTCTGCGATTATCAGGATGTAAAGTTTTTTGATGAAGCAGACTCGGCTTATGTGGATTATTTACGAAATACATTAAAAAGTACAGATGCGGCAGTAAAAACTGAGCATGATCTTACGGATGAAAAGATTGACAGCATGACACAGACGCAGATGGCGAAAGTGTTTAAGAGTGTCACAGGGATAAAAACGACAGAAGCGAAATCAAATGCCGCAACAGCATTTATTAAAGCAAATGACTGGTGTGTTGATTATGAGGCATCCTCTGTCAAACTGGAGGTAAAGAATGAATGTCTGGATTCGGATGCCGTATCCATGGTGAAGGGCAGTATGTATGTTGTTCTTCGCGGAATGGCATATTCCTCACAGAACAAGATGTTCTATATTGCAAACAACTATGATGATATGTTATACAGTGCTTCCATTGAAGATATTAACAATGTGCAGTTGACAGACAATAAAAACTTCGGGGATATTGCAAACAAGATTGAACTTTCTTTCGAGGGCAGAAAGTTCCATGATTCTAAGAGCCTGGAATGGAATGAAAATGCAAATACATTGTATACAGCATTTGCAAGCGACAATACGCTTTGCATCATTGATTTGAATGATGCGAAGCCTTATATTAAATATTGTTTTGAAGCAGGATTTGATATTCAGGAATTTGTCGGCGATAAGACAGATGATAAAATTTATTTCTTGAATTCCAATAAATCGGCTGATATTAAAAACAATATTACGTTACACAATTATGTGACAAGTGTTTCACCGGAGAGAAGTGTTAATACGGCGACTGTCCGTACCTGTCTGATTATGTGTGCGGTATTGACGGTTATCTCAGCCATTGTGCTGATTTGTGCCTGCAGAATACATAAAAGCCCGGCTTCTGAAAAGAAGGCGTTGATCATCAAACGTGATTTAGTAAAGAATAAATTCACATATTTAGCATTGATTCCATTTGTGGCATTGTTGATTTTATTCTGTTATTATGAGGCAGTTGGGTCGATCACGTTATCATTTTTTGATTATACACGTGATAATCCGACGATGGAATGGAATAATTTTGGAAACTATATCCGTGTATTTAATGATGATGATTTCCTGCTTGCAGTCGGTAATACGTTATTCTTTATGGTGTTTGATATTATTATTGCAATTGTACCTCCGGTTATTTTCGCATTCTTCCTTTCTGTTATGCGAAACAAGAGGTATTCTAAGGTTGTACGTACAGCGATGTTGATTCCGGGAATCATTCCGGGTGTTGCGAGTATGTTAATTTGGAGGGTCGGTATTTTTGGTGAAACCGGTGTTTTGAATACCTTGCTGTCGGCATTTGGACAAAGTCCGATGGCCTGGCTGGAGAATACTTCCATATCCCGCTGGTCCTTATTGCTTATGGGATTCCCGTTCATCGGGCAATATCTTGTATTCTATGGTGCAATGATGAACATTCCGAAGGATTATTATGAGGCGGCAGAACTTGAGGGTATTTCGATTTTGAGAAGATTTTTCTCAATTGATTTACCATTGTGCGTACCACAGATTACATATGTGCTGATCACGACAATGATAAATTCTGCACAAAACTATGCAAGAACTTATATGCTGAGAAGTTCCGGTACTGTTACGCTTTCAGAAAAAATGTATAAAGCAATGACATCAAACGGTGCGAATTATGGTTTGTCTTCAGCATATGCAATGGTTATTTTTGCCCTGCTGTTTGTTGCTCTCATTATTAATATGAGGACGCAGAAAAAAAGTTATATGGGGGATTCTTTATGATGATGAAAAGTAAAATAAATAAAAGAAGCAAACTGCGTTATTCATACGAAAAGAAGTCCTTTCAGACATTTATTACAATTGTAGTTACACTTTGTACTGTTTTTTCTTTCATTGCCCTGTTTATCACAGTGGTCAATTCAGCAAAAACAGACAATGAGGTTGCTTTTAATATTTTTGCATTTCCAAGTGTCGAAAACTTTGTGAGTGCGTTAAAGGAGAATTATTCCGGCGCATGGAGCGAGATAGCACCGTATTTTTTCCGTTCCGTTGTAACGGCACTGATCGGTGCTGCCGGTTCCACCATACTTGGAGCACTTCTTGCATATATTCTGGTTTTTAAGGATTTTTATTTTAAAAATGCGGTATTTATGCTGTTTATCGCTGTTATGCTTGTACCGTCCATCATTGGATATCCGGTGTTACTTCCTTTGATGCGTGATACATTTAAGTTGGGCGATACGTTAGCAGGTTATATGATTCCTACAATCGGAGGTTGTCAGGTGGGCGGTATGTTCTTATTCAGAACATTCTTCAGTCAACAGCCGAAATCGATTTATGAGAGTGCGAAAATGGATGGTGCGAATGACGTGGATTTGTTCCTGCGTTTCACGTTACCGCTTTCATTACCGATTATGCTTTATTATGCAGTAGGTATTTTTACAAATATGTACAATGACTATTTGTGGTCAAGCCTGATTCTAGATTCAAACCTGACGTTGATGCCAAAGATGCTTTCGTTGGTTGATTCTAATACGTTGCAGTATGGTGCGATGTATGCGATGTACTGTATTTCATCTGTTCCGATGATTGTAGTGGCAATTATTTCAATGAAGTATTTCTGCAGTGGTGAATTTGCATCAGGTATGAAACTGTAAATGTTTATGATGGAGATTATGTATGAGAATAAAAAGTAAAAAAATGATTTCGTTAGTGGCTGCTTTTTCTTCTGTTTTATTCTGCCTGACGTCAGTCGGAGGCTGTGGTAAAAAAGAAGAGAAGAAGAAAAAAGCAGAGTATAAGTTTGAAACGGTTTTTTCAGACAATACAACTAAAACATTAGGACAAAATGAGGAAGTTACCTATGAGGTGGATGCAAGTGTAGGAAATAAAAACTATATGCGCATTTCCTTGGAAACAGACGTGAATCTTGTGGGATATATTACGTATGCCAATACACAGGATTCCTCAGAAAGTAATAAAGAGAAGTTCTACATTGAAGCAGGAGTAAAAGAATTTACAACCTTTCTTGATGCATACAGAGAAGGTGCTTTTGGAGCGTATGAAAAGAGAATTCAGAACGTATCTCTGCAGAATGTAGATGAAACAAAGTCAGGCAATGTCACATTAAAAAATATTGATTTCTCAGACAGAAGTTATGACCCGGATGAAATGATGTATATCGATGATGGAACCTTGCGGGTAGGAACGTCTTTGGGATTTGGCGGTGCGATTACTTATATTGCACGTATCGACTCTAACGTGAAGGAATATATTGATAAAGACGGAAATGTCCGCATTGGACGTTTGACAGAAGATGATAAGGTGGATCTTATTTCAGACACAAGTAACTTAGTCAATACATATGATTTGGGTAGAGAAATCCAACAATCTTTCTACTGGCCGGTAAAGGAACAGCATGGTTATGTTCCTACCAGTGAGCAGAAATATCAGGGAGATTTAAATTACAATCCGATTCGATGTGGCAGTGCCGGAAGTGGCGGACCTCAGATTGTGGATTAGTATTGCACGGAGGATGGAAT
>CAZXQK010000071.1:0-6284 GCA_964642785.1 uncultured Faecalimonas sp. | reverse complement strand
TCGTCAATACTGAGGTAATCACCGGGACCTTTGTATTCGATGATGTTGTACTTGCTTTCAAAAATCAGATTGTCAGCGTAATCCTGCAAAGCATGAATTTTCCTGAAAGGACGACTGTATACAGCCGTTATATGAATGATATCAGAATGCCGGTATCTAACCGACACAGATAAAAAGAAAATCTGCTTTTCTTTGATGATAACACGAAATGTGTGATAGGTCAAATGAAATTACTTTTCAAATGTATGAAAAACAATGAAAACAATGTTCAATCCGAATTGTCTCATAATTCCATCCATGAAAGCGTATGATAGTAGAGAAATTATGTGTGGAGTTGCGATGAAAAAGAGAATTTTGCACTTTTTTGCTTTGAGTTTCTGTGTTGCACTTATTTTGCTGACAGCAGGCTGCTCCGCAAAAACACTAAGTACGGAAAAACTCAGAGATATGGATTTTACGGTCGTAGACGAAGATGATATACCGGAAGCACTGAAGGAGATGATGGACGAAAGAGAAGACAAACTTTTCAAACTTACCTTCGCAGATAATGGAGAACTTTATATTGCAGTCGGATATGGTTTGCAGCCGACCACCGGATACAGCATTCAGGTGAAGGAACTTTACGAAAGCAAAAATGCGGTGTATATACATACGAATTTAATAGGACCTGCGAAAGATGAGAGGATCATAGAACGGGAGAAAGCAGTTTCCATTGTCGTGAAGACAGAGTATGTTGATAAAAATGTGGTATTTCAGTAAAGGAGAGCAAAATGGAAGTAATAACAAAGCAAATCGAAACAAACCGGGTGGAGAGAAGGCTGACAAATCAGTTTTTGATTGACGAAGATTTCAATGTACCGGACAGCAAGAACGATGTGAAGAAAATCGTGATGAGTGAAGGGAAACTTCGTATCGACGAGGTAAAGCCGGTGGAAAATTATCTGCGTGTGCAGGGAAATGTGGAATTTCAACTGCTGTATTTGGCTGAAGGATTAGAACCGTCTTTTTCCGGTATCGAAGGGAAGATTCCATTTGTGGAAATGGTGTATGCAGAGGAAGGAAGTAATCAGAATTTGGAAATTAAATCGGCCAAGGTAGAGTTAGGAAGCAGCCTGATTCACTCCAGAAAACTGCGTATCAAAGCCATGGTGGAACTGACGCTTGAGGCAGAGAAACGGTGTGTGGAGGAAATCCCGACAGATGTAGAAGGCTGCGGGGGGATTTTTAAAAAGCAGGAGAAACTGGATTTGTTAAAACTTCACACGTCCAAAAAGGACACGTACCGTATCAAGGAGGAACTGACATTACCCGGCACCAAAGAAACCATTGGTGTTATGCTGTGGACGGACATTGTAAATCGAAAATTGGATACGCGTCTGGCAGTGGACGAATTGCAGTTGTCCGGTGAACTTCTGGCGTTTTGTTTCTATGAATCACCGGATGGGAAACTGGACTGGGTAGAACAGATGATTCCCTATGAAGGGCGGGTAGAGTGTTATGGCGTAGATGAAACCATGTTCCACCATGTACAGGCGGATCTGGAAGAAATACATACCGACATTCGGGTAGATGAAGATGGGGAAATGCGTATCATAGGTGTAGAAGGGACACTGCAGCTTTGCATTGCAGTTTATGAGGAGGAACAGGTGGGTGTTCTGGAAGATATGTATTCTTTGGAACAAAACTGTGTGCTGGAAACAAAAGACGTGGCATACGAACAGTTGGTGTTGCAAAATCATTCCAAGTGTAAAATCATGGAACGGTTGTCAATTCCGGAATTAAAAAATGAGATTTTGCAAATCTGTCACAGCAGCGGTGTGGTTCGGGTGGACCGGATGGAGGTACGGGAGGATGGCGTGCTAATAGAAGGTGCGTTGTATCTTAGTTTTCTGTTTGTGAAGGCAAATGATGAGATGCCGTTTGACACATGGCAGGGTGTAGTTCCATTTTCTCATCTGATGGAGTGCAATGAGACGGAAGAAGAACTTTGTTTCCATATTGCAACTATGTTAGAACAATTAAGTATTACCATGCAGGGCGGTGATGAAATCGAAGTCAAAGCCATTCTCTCTTTTCATGGGTTTTTCAAAAAAAGCGGAAAGAGACGCATGATTTCAGAGGTGAAGATGCAACCGTTTTCCGTGGAAGAAATGGAAAAACGTCCAAGTGTTGTCGGATATATCGTGAAACCGGAGGACGATTTGTGGTCTCTGGCAAAGCGTTACAGTACCAGCGTGGAGGCAATCAAAGAATTAAATGATGTGAGTGAGGATAAACTAAAAGCAGGCGACAGGTTATTGATTTTTAAGGAAAATATGAGTATACTGTAAGAGTGTTGTATACAAGATACAAATGGAATACAAACAGAAGATAACAAGGAGATAAGAGATGGAGAACACTTTGACTTTAAAGGCACTTGCCAAGATTAATTTAGGTCTTGATGTGCTCGGAAAACGAGATAATGGGTATCACGATGTCCGTATGGTCATGCAGACGATTTATTTGTATGATAACGTGACATTGACCAGGACAGATGAGCCGGGTATTCGTTTGGAAACGAACCTTCCTTATCTGCCTGTTGATGAGAAAAATATTGCTTATAAGGCGGCGAAATTATTAATTGATGAATTTCAGATAAAGAAAGGAGTTTCCATCAAACTGGATAAATATATCCCGGTTGCGGCAGGACTGGCAGGAGGAAGTTCCAATGCGGCAGCAGTGCTGGTGGGAATGAACCGTCTGTTTCGCTTAGGTCTTAGTCAGGAAGCATTAATGGAACGGGGAGTGTCCCTTGGCGCAGATGTGCCATACTGCGTCATGCGGGGGACTGCATTGGCGGAAGGAATCGGAGAAGATTTGTCCGCCCTGATGCCAATGCCGAAGTGCTATATTCTGATTGCAAAACCACCAATCAGCGTTTCCACCAAAATGGTGTATGATGCACTGGATGCGAAAGAAATCGTGGAACATCCGGATATTGACGGTATCTTGGAGGGGCTTTACAAACAGGATTTGACAAAAGTTGCATCTTCCATGGGAAATGTATTAGAAAGTGTCACGATTGAAAAATATCCGATCATTGCAGACATTAAGACTGCTATGAAGAAAGCAGGTGCGCTCAATGCCATGATGAGCGGAAGCGGCCCGACGGTATTTGGTATTTTTGATGACCGTAAAACTGCAAAAGAAGCATGGTACAGGCTTCACAATATGAAAGGCGCAAAGCAGGTGTATCTGGCGAACGTACACAACGTAAGGAGGAAGTAACATGGGAACAGAGTTTGAGGTAAATATGAATGAATTTCTGCCGCTTCGGGATGTGGTGTTCAACACGCTCCGGCAGGCGATTCTGCGGGGTGAGTTAAAACCCGGTGAACGTCTGATGGAAATCCAATTAGCGAATAAACTGGGCGTCAGCCGGACACCGATTCGGGAAGCCATTCGTAAATTAGAACTGGAAGGTCTGGTTTTGATGATTCCGAGACGTGGGGCGGAAGTTGCAGAGATTACGGAGAAAAGCCTTCGTGATGTGTTAGAGGTAAGAGATGCTTTGGAAAAACTGGCAGTCGACCTTGCCTGCGACCGCATTTCCAAAGAGGATATTCAAAGACTGCGTGAGGCGGCTGAAGATTTTCACCAGGTTTTGAAGCAGGGGGACGTGACAGCGTATGCCGAGGCAGATGTGAAATTTCATGATATCATTTATCTGGCAACGGAAAATCAGAAACTGATCCAACTTCTGTATAATCTGCGGGAGCAGATGTATCGATACCGGGTGGAATATCTGAAACGAAAAGAAGTGCATGAAACGCTTTTGGCAGAGCATGAGCATATCATTGACTGCCTGGAAAAGCGGGATAAGGAAGCGGCGAAGATCGCAATCAGCACGCATATTAAAAATCAGGCGAAGACGGTCAGTGACACGATCCGTACAAAAAAATAAGGCTTCCTGAATAAAAGTTCCAAAAACGTACACACTCCCAATAACAAACTTGGGAGGTACATAATGAAAAAGAAAATTTGTGTAATCATTGGAATTGGTATCGCAGTCTTTGTAACCGGAATGATGGTACAGAGGAAAAATCGCAGTATGCAAAGGGAACTTGCGGAAAAGGTTTTTCGGTTTCATGTGCTGGCAAACAGTGACAGCAAGGAAGACCAGGCATTGAAAATGCAGGTAAAAGAAGCAGTGATTTCCTATATGAAGCAGGAACTGCCGACAGCAGAGTCTGCTGAGGTGACGAAGACATGGGTACAAAAGAACCTGTCTGATATTGTCAGGGTGGCTGAGCAGACAGTGAATGATGAAGGATATCAGTATCCGGTTACTGCCGAGGTGACGGTCTGTGATTTCCCGGACAAGACATACGGAGATATTACATTTCCGGCAGGGGAATATGAAGCCCTTCGCATTGAGATAGGAGAAGCAAAGGGACAGAACTGGTGGTGCGTACTGTATCCGAATCTGTGTTTTATCGATGCAGTGCATGCAGTAGTACCCAAGGAAGGAAAAGAGAAGTTAAAGGAAGTGCTTAAGGAGGATACGTATCGGATGGTAACAGCCACTTCCCGCTTTAAGATAGGATGGTTTTTTTTGAAATAACAGGAGGAATGAAAAAATGTACAAAATGAAAGGTCGGGTACGCTACAGCGAATGCGGATCGGACCACAAAATGAAAATCCCGGCAATGGTCAATTATTTTCAGGATTGCACGACGGAAAATTCGGAAGAATTGGGCGTGGGATTTGACTACTTAAGAGAAAAAAAGCGGGCATGGATATTGAATGCATGGCAGATCAGTATCCGGCGTCTGCCAAAAATCGGAGAAAAGATAGAGGTGTCTACCTGGGCTGTCGGATTCAAAGGAGTATTCGGACCGAGAGATTTTCGAATGACGACAGAAGCAGGAGAAGAACTTGCCTGTGCACACAGCCTTTGGGTGTATATAGATACCGGGACGGGAAGACCGGTAAAGCCAAGTGATGAGGAAACTGCTCCTTACGAAATGGAAGAACCGCTGGCAATGGAAAGCGTGTCCAGAAAAATCATGGTTCCCAAAGAGCCGGCTGTGGTTGACACATTCCCGGTGTGCAAGTATCATATTGATACGAACCATCATGTGAATAATGCCAAATATATTGAACTGGCGTTAGAGGCACTGCCGGAGGAATTTCAGGTTACAGGACTTCGGGTGGAATATAAAAAGGCTGCAAAATACAGTGAGAAAATGACATTAAAAAGCAAAGAAAACGAGCATGGTATTGTCACGACATTGTGTGATGAACAGGGCAATATTTATGCCACAGTAGAATGGACAGGAGAAAACTGACAGATGAGATTAGGAAAAAAACAGGTACTTACCGTAGTGAAAAAAGTAGATTTTGGTGTATATTTGGGAACAGATGAGGAGAGAGTACTGCTTCCGAAAAAGCAGGTTCCGGCAGGGATTGAACCGGGAGATCCGATAGAAGTATTTCTATATAAAGATTCCGATGACAGACTGATAGCGACAACAAATGAGCCGAAGGTGGAACTGGGAGAACTGGCAGTGTTGGAGGTTGCGGATACGAATAAGTACGGAGCATTCCTGAACTGGGGATTGGAAAAGGATTTATTCCTTCCGTTCAAACAGCAGACGGTAAAAGTGATGACAGGAGATAAATGTCTGGTTTCTCTTTACATTGATAAAAGCGAGCGGCTTTGTGCGACTATGAAAGTGTATGAACTGCTCCGGACGGATTCACCATATCAGAAAGATGACATGGTAGAAGGCATCATCTATGACACCAGTGATGAATTTGGCATGTTTGTTGCGGTGGACAATCAGTATTCTGCCCGGATTCCGAAGAAAGAGGTCTTTGGAAAACTGAGAGTGGGACAGACTGTTAAGGCGCGTGTTACCGCAGTGAAGGCAGACGGGAAACTGGATTTGAGTGTTCGGGAGAAGATTCCGATGCAGATGGATAAAGATGCGGAATTGATTTGGACAAGACTGCAGGAATATGGTGGAAGCCTTCCGTTTTCGGACAAGGCAGATCCGGAAGTGATAAAGAAAGAATTTTCCCTGAGTAAAAATGCATTTAAGCGTGCAGTGGGAAGATTGTTAAAAGAAGGCAAGATAGAGATTGGTGAAAATACAATAAAGGTGAAATAAATGAGTTTTGTACATTTGCATGTCCATACGGAATACAGTCTGCTGGACGGTTCCAATAAGATAAAAGAATATGTTGCCAGAGTGAAAGAACTTGGGATGAACAGTGCTGCCATTACGGATCATGGTGTG
>CAZXQK010000070.1:0-6358 GCA_964642785.1 uncultured Faecalimonas sp. | reverse complement strand
CGGAGGAAAGGACAGTATGTCCGGTACCTTTCAGGATATCGATGTACCGCCGACACTGGTCTCTTTTGCAGTAGATGTGGCAACACAGAAAGAAATTATCACACCGGAATTAAAGGCTGCCGGAAACAAACTGATATGGGTTCGGATTGAAAAAGACGGGTATGAGTTACCTGTTTATACTCAGGTTATGCAGCAGTATGGAAAATTCCACGAAGACATTCAAAAAGGTGCGATTGTGTCAGCGTATACATTAGACCGACATGGCATTGCAACAGCAGTCAGCAAAATGGCATTTGGGAATGGTATGGGCGTAACACTTTACGATTGTGTGGATAAAAAGGACTTGTTTGCTCCGTTATTTGGAGAACTTATTGCAGAAGTGCCGGCTGACAAAGTGGCTGACCTTTGCGTAGAACATCAGGTAATCGGTGAAGTGACTGCGGACGGATTGCTGTCCTATGCAGATGTGAAAATCGGCTTGGATGAAGCGGTGGAAACATGGAAAGCACCGTTAGAAAAGGTGTTCCCGACAACTTCCGGCGCACGGACAGACGGTCCGACTTCTTACTATGTCAAACCGGCAACGGAGGAAGCGAAGATTGAAAACGGATTGTATCAGACATCCAAGATTTATGTCTGCAAACATAAGGTTGCAAAACCGACCGTATTTATTCCGGTATTTCCTGGTACGAACTGCGAATATGACAGCCGGAAAGCATTTGAACAAGCAGGTGCAAATGTGATAACAAAGGTATTTAAAAACCTTTCCGCAGAGGATATTCGTGAATCGGTTGCAGAATTTGAAAAAGCAATCCATGCATCACAGATTATTATGTTCCCGGGCGGATTCAGTGCAGGAGATGAACCGGATGGTTCTGCTAAATTTTTTGCGACTGCATTCCAAAATGCAAAAATGAAAGAAGCGGTAGAGAAACTTTTGAACGAGAGAGACGGTCTTGCACTTGGTATCTGTAACGGATTCCAGGCACTTATAAAACTTGGACTGGTTCCGTGTGGAAAGATTTGCGGTCAGACAGCAGATTCGCCGACATTGACTTACAATACGATTGGGCGTCATATTTCTAAGATGGTTTATACAAAAGTGGTAACAAATAAATCGCCATGGCTTGCAAATGCACAACTTGGTGGAGTATATACGAATCCGGCTTCTCATGGTGAAGGACGTTTCGTTGCATCAGAAGCTGTGTTAAATGAACTGTTTGCAAACGGACAGGTTGCAACGCAGTACTGTGACCTTCAGGGGAATATCACAATGGATGAAGAATGGAATCCGAACGGCTCCTTCAGAAGCATTGAAGGTATTACAAGTCCGGACGGTCGTGTGCTTGGTAAGATGGCACATTCAGAACGTCGTGGAGAATCGGTTGCGATAAATATTTACGGAGAACAGGATTTGAAGATTTTTGAATCCGGTGTTGCGTATTTTAAATAATTGGCATCTGATATGAGGAGAAAAGAAAATGAAGAAAGTAGTTTTATTAGGAGATTCTATCCGATTACTTGGGTACGGAAAAAAAGTAGAAGAAAATCTGCAACCGGAATGTGAGGTTTGGCAGCCGGAAGATAATTGCAGATTTGCAAAATATACTCTTCGTATGTTATTTGACTACAAGGCACAAATATTTATTTGACCTGATGAAAGATCATCGTTTCGATGGAATTTGTGAGGATTTGATTCACTTAAATGAATATGGAACGGAACTTTGTGCGAATCAGGTGACTGAAGCGATTCAGAAGGTACTGTAATCTGAAAAGCAAAATGAAAAACAGGGAATTGGCTTGTTGCCGATTCCCTGTTTTTAGAAACAAAAATATTATTTCGGAATCTTAGGCAATGTAGCAAAACTTGCCTGCAATTCCTCATCTGTAGGAATGTAATCAGTCATTTTTCCATCATGGAATCTTTCGTATGCAAACATATCAAAATATCCGGTTCCGGTCAGACCAAAGAGAATTGTTTTTTCTTCTCCGGTTTCTTTGCATTTCAATGCTTCGTCAATGGCAACTTTAATCGCATGACTGCTTTCCGGTGCAGGGAGAGTACCCTCTATGCGGGCAAAGTATTCAGCTGCTGCAAATACAGAAGTCTGTTCTACCGAACGTGCTTCCAAATAACCATCGTGGTAGAGCTGTGAAAGAATCGAACTCATACCATGGTAACGAAGACCGCCTGCATGAGTAGAAGCAGGGATAAAGTTACTTCCTAATGTGTACATTTTCTGAAGCGGACAAATCATGCCGGTATCACAGTAATCGTATGCATATACACCTCGTGTTAAGGATGGGCAGGATGCAGGTTCCACTGCGATAAATCGGTAATCAGCTTCTCCGCGGAGTTTTTCGCCCATAAATGGGGCAATCAGACCGCCAAGGTTAGAACCGCCGCCGGCACATCCGATGATAATATCCGGCTTAATTCCGTATTTATCCATGGCAGTCTTTGCTTCTAAACCAATGATGGTCTGATGAAGCAGTACCTGATTTAGTACGCTGCCGAGTACATAGCGGTATCCTTCCAGACTTCCGGCTGTTTCCACTGCCTCGGAAATTGCACAGCCAAGACTTCCTCCGGTTCCCGGGTGATTTTCTAATATTTTTCTACCAACCTCTGTTTCCATAGATGGCGATGGTGTGACGTTCGCACCGTATGTACGCATAACTTCACGACGGAATGGCTTCTGTTCGTAAGAACATTTTACCATGTACACTTTACAATCCAAATCCAAATAAGAACACGCCATAGAAAGAGCAGTTCCCCATTGACCGGCACCGGTTTCTGTTGTAACTCCTTTTAAACCTTGATCTTTCGCATAATAAGCCTGTGCGATTGCCGAATTCAACTTGTGACTGCCGCTGGTATTATTACCTTCAAATTTGTAATAAATCTTAGCAGGTGTCTGTAATTTTTCTTCCAAACAGTACGCTCTGGTAAGTGGAGCAGGACGGTACATCTTATAGAAATCCAGGATTTTCTCCGGGATATCGATGTACGGAGTCGTCTCGTCTAATTCCTGTCTTGCGAGTTCTTCGCAGAACTTTTCACTGAGTTCCTCTACTGTAATTGGTTTCATAGTTGCTGGGTTTAAAAGAGGAGCCGGCTTGTTCTTCATGTCAGCACGCAAGTTATACCACTGCTTAGGCATCTCGTTTTCGTCTAAATAGATTTTGTATGGTATTTTTTTGTCGCTCATAAGCTACCTCCTTCTTATTATATATATACAACAAAACATTAGCACTTTAATGCACTAATGTCAAGGAGAATAATAAAAGGCTGCCCACTTTATCACATTGAAATGGATTTGTGCAAAAAGTATAGAAAAAAAGAAATTAGGTAATTTTAAGTTTCAGATTTCCTAAAAAAGTATTGACAACATATATTTATATAATTATAATTTAATTATTCCGAAAATTGGAAAAAATAAAAAGGAGATGAAAAAATTATGAAATCAAAATTCAAAAAACTGGTTTCAGGCGTAGCGCTTCTTAGCGTTATCACATGTTGCTTTGCAGGGTGCGGGGAAAAACATTCCTATAGTTCTCTGATTTATGAAGAGGAGGCTACTTGTACGGAAGATGGCTGCAAAGCATATTATTATTGCTTCGATTGCGATGCAGTGTTCGATGAAAACAAGAAAGAAGTAACAAAGGATTCGTTGGTGATTCCGGCAATCGGTCATGATTTTGATGATAAATATGTATGTAAAAATTGTGACTTGGACGTTGCAGAGATTGTTACATCTATTAATGAATTGTCATCAGCGGATAGACTGACACTCGCATCTTTATCAGGAATTAGTGAAACGTTAGCAGAATACGATGCGTTGGATGACGCTGCAAAAGAAGCGGTGCAATCTTTGGTAACAGATATGAACAAACTGACAGAACTTAGCAAACAGGTTAGCGGCATTGAGGTTGGTGTAAAAGCGAAATATCTTTACGACGCAGGTCAGAATCAATCGCTTACGGGTGTGAAGTGGACAGAGGATACAGATCCTGTTTATGGTAATTACAAAATGATTGAATATGATTCATGGCAGTGGGCGAATTTAGTATATTCCAGTTCCGCACTTCCAACAGGTAAAAAGGTGGTTATGTTTGTTTATAATGCAAGCAATAAAGATGTAGAACTGACATGGGGTGCCGTTGATCCGGCTAAAACAGATTGTATTTTCAACAGTGGTATTGGTTGGAAAAATGGGGCGGAAGACCCTGAGGTCGGACATCAGATGATGAAAGCAAATTCATGGAATACAGTGATTATGGATTGGACAGCTGTTTACGGATTTAATGCAAAAATCTTTATTTGTGGACATTATGCAGGTGATGGAACAGATATTAACGGTTGGAAATTTTCAGATGTTTACATGATGGATGCAGAACAGTTGCCACTGATGGAACAGATTATTGCAAACAGTAGTTCAGTGCAATAAGTCGACAAACCATACGCAGAACGATGGAGGGAAAAATGAAAATAAAAAAATTGCAATCCAAAACAATAAAACTTGCAGTGATAATCGCCTGTATGGTGTTGGTAACAGTTGTAGGCTTAGTAGTTGCATTGACGTACGGAAATCAGGGCGGTGCACATAAGCATACATACAAATGGCATGATAAAGTTGAGCCGACCTGTACGGCAGATGGTACAGAAGGGTACTATAGCTGTGAAGGTTGTGACAAGATTTTTGATAAAGACAAAAAAGAAGTAACAATGGCTTCACTTGCGATTAAAGGCGGACATGTTTTTGAAAATTTAGTCTGTATACGTTGCGGTATGGATTTACATGAACTTGTAGATGCGATTGAAGCACTTCCGGAAGAAGGTTATACATTTACGGATATTGAAACAATCAACGCATTAAAAGAACAGTTCGATGAGTTAGATGGTAACATAAAGAAGGAAATACCGAATGAAGAAAAACTGGAAAATGCTGTTAAGGCGATTGACGGTATTGGTATTGTAGCAACTGCTGATCTTGTTATGAGTGGCAAGCAATGTGACCAAAGTCTTGTTGGATTCCATACAGAGGTTACTGATGCAGATGGTATCGGTAAAGTGGCAACCATTCACTATGATAAATGGCAATGGGCAAATTACTTATATGGAAGCGATGACAAAATTGAGGTCGGAACAAAAGTAGCGTTTGGTATTTACAATGCATCAAATGAAGCTGTTGATATGCATTGGGGAAATGCAAATACAATTTACACAGATTCTTGTTTGGCAAAACTACAACCGGGTTGGAACTTAGTTTCTTTCACCTGGGAGTGGGACAAAAATGTAGATAATGGAGATTATCTGATTTCCTCACATCTTTATGCACTGTCGCCGGCAGGCAGCAGTACAGATATGAATGGGTGGAAGTTCACAGGATTGTTCAAATATACTGACGAAGATATGTTTGAAACCATTTATAAGAACTCGGTTGCAAAGTCAGGGGAAAAGGTGAGTAGTTTAAGCAGCTATGAAGGTGTCAGTAAACTGATTGCGGCGCTTCCGAGCAAGAACTTTACTTTGGCGGATGTTGCGAATATCAATGCGGCAAAAGATGCTTATGATGCGTTATCGGAAAATGCAAAGAGTAAAGTAACAAATGTTGCAAAATTGAATAAAGCACTTTCATCAATTTCCGGTATCAAAGTGGTAGCAGAAGCCGGAACCATCAGGAGTGGCGGACAATGTGATGAGTCGCTTAGTGGATTTAAGACGCTCGTTGCTGATGTGGCAGGATTGGGAAAGACTGCAAAAATCAGTTACAGTAAATGGCAATGGGCAAACTATCGTTACGACAGTTCGGAAGAATTGAAAGTCGGAACAAAAGTAGCGTTTGGTATTTATAATGCATCTAATGAAGCAGTGAGTATGCATTGGGGAAATGCAGGTACGATTTACACAGCATCAAATCTTGTCAAATTACAACCGGGTTGGAATTTAGTTTCCTTTACCTGGGATTGGGCTAAAAATGTAGATGGAGGAAAATATTTAATTTCTTCACATCTTTATGCGTTGTCACCGGCAGGCAGTGGTACAGATATGAATGGATGGAAGTTCACAGGATTGTTTGCATATACGAATGAAGATTTGTTTGAAACTATTTATGATAATTCTATAAAAAAATCCGGTGAAACAGTAAGTAGTGTAAGTGGTGCAAATGGAGTTGTTTCTACAATTTCTGCACTTCCGGATGGAAATTACACGTTGGATGATGTAGCCAACATTCGTACAGCAAAAGAAGCTTACGATGCATTATCCGCAAATGCAAAGAAAAAAGTAACAAATGTTGCAAAATTAAACAAGGCACTTTCAGCAATTTCCGGAATTGAACTTGCGGCTGATGCA
>CAZXQK010000069.1:0-6402 GCA_964642785.1 uncultured Faecalimonas sp. | reverse complement strand
ATATCTTTCCACCCATAACCGCACCTACTTCCTTTTTGATGTTGCTATACTTCTTTGCGAGATGTTCTAAAACCTTCTTTGACATATCTATGATGGTAATCCTTATGCCAATTAAAATTGATGGTAATTATAATATATTTAAAATTTCACTATCAGTAGCATGATATTTTCGTGCTGTTTGAATCATACCCATGATTTTCCCGCGTTCAAGACCTTCCTCAAGTCCCTCAGCATGTCCCAATGCTCGTTCATCATCCAATAATTCCTGAAATGTCATATACCTTGCCCCCATTTCACGGCTTCGCTTCACTTCCTGTATCGTGGTTTGAAGTTTTTTGATGAACTCGTCATCATACGTTTCCTCACTTTTCGAAAGTGGTGAGCCGACAAATTTTAATAAGTTGACCAACTCTTTTGGAACTTCATCTTAACATATTTTTCCTTGATTGATAGTCTGAAAATGCATATAATCTGGCACAATCATAAGACCCACCGCCCTTTTTCTATTAAATTCATCAATATTGAAAATCTCCGGCTGATATGCCTTGAAATTCGGATACGCTTTGGATAAGCGGATTAAGACACTTGAATGTTTGAATTTGTTGTGTCCCTTTGATGTAGTTAGTATAGTAGCACAGAAGTGCTACTAAGGCAACTACTTTTTACTACAATGTTTTGTTGACAGTAACGTACCAATTAGCATAACTATACATAAAACACTCAGATAGATTGGAAACAGCGAAACACTAAGAGTTTGTGCTATGATTCCAAATAAAACGGGAGCACATAATATTCCGACGTAACTTAGCACCATCTGCAAGCCCATTGCCGATTGCGAATTTTCTTTGCCGAAATGTTCGGGTGTCAGATACAGCATATTCGGAAAGATGGGACCATTCCCGAGACCGATTAAAAACAATGCCACACCGGAAACGATAGCAGGTAATGGTAGCAACAGTGACAGGATTGCAATTGTAATGATTCCTTGCCCTGCAATAACAAGTTGACGACTTGTTAAGTTTGCAGCAAGTATCCCTGATAAAAATCTGCCAAGTGTCATACCTACATAATAAAATGTAATGACAGATGCTGCCCGATCGACAGAAAATGCTTTGGCAGCAACAAGAAATGTGCTTCCCCAATTTCCGCAGGTATACTCGATTGCACAAGAACCGATAAAAGTCAGGCCAACCATATACAGTTTTGGCATTTTTAGTATAGTTCCAAAACCGACGGCAGATGTCACCTCTTCCATGCTTTCAGGTGCTTTGACGCGTTTCCAAAGAGGCAGTGTGGTGACAGACAATATGGCAATTGCAAGTTGAATGTAAAATACTGTGCGATAACCACCTCTCCAATTGGCATTTTCGGCAAGAGCGAGCGACATTAATAACGGACTACATGAAACTCCGATTCCGTAGAAGCAATGCAGGAAACTCATGTGCGATGCACTGTAGTGAAGTGCAACATAATTGTTTAATGCTGTATCAATCGCTCCCGCACCCAGCCCTAAGGGAATTGCCATCAGCCATAGGAATATAAAATGATTGGAATGTGAAAAGCCTAAAAGCGCAAGTGCTGTTAATACCGTACTGATAGCGGTAATGCGTCCTGTTCCCAAGCACTTTATCAGTTTCGCTGATAAAAGACTTGACAGGATTGTTCCACCGGATATGGTAAGTGTGATAAAATTTGCCCATGATACGGGTAAATCAAATTCTGTGTAGATTGCAGGCCATGCCGTGCCAAAAATGGAATCGGGAATGCCTAACCCGATAAATATTATGTATATGATAATAAGTAATAATGTTGACATGTCAAACTCCTACTCCCGAAATACTTCTACTACTTTTCTGATACATGCAAACAGGTACGGCTTGTAATACTCCAAATCCACCGGATCCTGATTCAGGATGATGGAGTGGCAGGTGCTGCTGACCAGTTCCACGATGGTGTACAGCATCAAATCCGGCTCTTTCCAGTTAGAACCGTCGGAATGTAACAGTTCATCATAAGCCGCCATTACGTCAAAATCAGAAACGACTTCTTCTCTGAGAAGGGCTTTCTTATAAATTCCATAGTTCAGATTTTTGTTGATAAATTTTAAAAGACCGGAATCGTTTTTTAATTGCTCCAAAAGAGAATCAGCAATCAGCACCAGTTTATCCTCTACGGTTTCTGCTTCCGGATGTTCGCTCAGTGTGTGCATTGCCTGAATGAGCAGTTGTTCAGCTTTTTGTGCAATCAGTTTTTCAATCAAATCTTCCTTATCTCTAAAATAGAAGTAAAACGTGCCTTTTCCAACACCGGCATGTTCTGCAATCTCCGAAATGGTTGTATTGGAAATTCCTTTATTCATGAAGAGTGAAAATGCGTGAGTGAGTAAGGCGCTTTTCTTTTTTCGTTTGTTTTCTTCTGCTTTTCCCATAATCGTTTCCTTTGATAAAATCGTTTCTTACTTCATCATAACATAAAAATATTAAAAATCAATAAAAATTGACTAAAAGTCAAACATATTATTGACTGATGGTCAATAAATTGCTATAATACACTCGAATTTTGACCAGTGGTCAATAAAAGGGAGTTGAAAAGATGAAAAAATTTGCAGAAAAAATTGTAAAGTACCGTATTCCTATACTCATTTTCAGTATTCTGCTCTTGATTCCGTCTGCACTTGGCTTTCTCAATACGAAGGTAAATTATGATATTCTTTACTACCTTCCGGATGATATTGAGACCATGCAGGGACAGGACATTCTTATGGATGAGTTCGGAAAAGGGGCATACGGAATGTTGGTCTGCAATGGCATGGACAGTGCAGATGCGATAAAACTTGCAGACCGTTTGACAGAGGTAGATCATGTGGCAGATGTAATCTGCTATGACAGTCTTACGGGAGGAAATCTTCCGAAGGAGTTGTTACCTGACGATGTGAAAAAGGTGTTTTATTCAGAGAACAGTGATGGAATGTTGATGTTCCTGTTCTTTGACACGACGAGTTCTGCCGATGAAACCATGGATGCGATCGAGGAAATCAGGGATCTTACCGGAAAGCAATGTTTCCTTTCCAGTATGTCGGCGATTGCAACGGATACCAAAAATCTGGTGGAAAGTGAGATGGCAATCTACACGTTGATTGCGGTTGCACTTTGTCTGCTGGTGCTTTTACTTACCACAGATTCTTTCCTGATACCGGTTTTATTCATGATAAGTATTGGTATGGCGATTATTTATAACCTGGGAAGTAATTTTATACAGGGCGAGATATCCTATATTACGATGGCACTTGTTGCCATCCTGCAATTGGGTGTCACGATGGATTATTCCATTTTCCTTTATCACAGTTATAGGGAAGCACAGCTTACCTGCCCGGACAACAAACAGGCGATGGCAAATGCGATTTCGGAAACCATCGTTTCCGTAACCGGTTCTTCGCTGACCACTATTGCCGGATTTCTGGCGATGTGTTTTATGACATTTACGCTGGGACTGGACATGGGAATCGTGATGGCAAAAGGTGTTGTCATGGGCGTGATTTGTTGCGTTACCGTCCTACCGGCACTGATTCTTACGTTTGATAAGGGAGTGAAGCGGACTTCGCACAAAGCGTTGGAGTTAAAGACAAGCGGAATTACAAAATTTATCACAAAGCATTACGCTGTTTTTGCAGTGCTGATTGTTGCCTTATGGATGCCTGCAATTTATGGAAATGCTAATGTAGATGTGTATTATAAATTAGATGAAAGTCTGCCGGATTATCTGGACAGCAGAAAGGCAAATAAAGCTTTGGAAGAAGAGTTCGACATGAATTCGGTTTCCATGATTTTAGTAAGTTCGGATTTATCCTCTAAGGATACGAAGGAAATGTTAAATGATATTCAAAAGGTGGAAGGCGTTTCCTTTGCATTGGGACTGGATTCTGTGGTCGGTTCCATGATTCCGGAGAATATGATTCCGGAAGATGTGAAGAGCATGCTGGTCAGTGAGCATTGGAAACTGCTTTTGGTGTCTTCTGTTTATCAGGTGGCAACGGATGAGGTCAACGACCAGTGTGAAGCAATCGAAAGCATTGTCAAGCAGTATGATGAGAAGGGAATGCTGATTGGTGAAGCGGCAGCGACAAAGGATCTGGTAAAAATCACGAATCGGGATTTTAACGTGGTAAATTTCATAAGTATCGGTGCAATCTTTGTATTGATTTTCTTCGTATTAAAGTCAGCGGTGCTGCCGATTCTTTTGGTATTTGTCATTGAACTTGCCATTTTTGTTAATATGGCGATTGCTTATTATACGGGAACGACGTTACCGTTTATCGCTTCCGTCTGCGTGGGAACCATACAGCTGGGAGCCACTGTTGACTATGCGATTTTGATGACAACACGATACAAAAAAGAACGTATGGACGGTCACACGAAGAAGGATGCGGTTTCCATTGCCCTGTCTGCTTCGATAAATTCCATTTTCTCCAGTGGATTAGGCTTCTTTGCCGCCACTGTGGGAGTCGGATTCTATTCGGACGTAGACTTAATCGGTTCGATTTGTATGCTGTTATCACGGGGGGCATTGCTCAGCATGGTGATTGTTATCTGTGCATTGCCAACCTTGTTCCTGATATTTGATAAATGGATTTGTAAAACAACCGTGGGTATGACCCACCTGAAAAATTAGGAGGAGATTTGAATGAAACATTATAAAAAATTGTTGGTGCTAGGCTGTAGTATGATGCTGGTTGCAGCGTCTCTGACCGGATGTGGAGAACAGAAAACATCACAGACAGAAGATGAAATAGAAAATGTGAAAGATACATTGGATCAGTTGGAAACAGCGGCAGGGTTTCTCGGACACAGTGATACTGCCGGAAAGGAGGAAACAGTGTACGCAATTTTGGATGCAGATGGAAATCAGGAACAGACCATTGTCAGCACATGGCTGAAAAATCCGGAAGGAAGCAAAAACTTAAGCGACAGTTCTGATTTGACGGATATTCATGCGGTAAAAGGAAATGCTGTCTATAAGAACGGTATCTGGGAAACGGACGGCAGTGATGTCTATTACCGCGGAATCTCGAAAAAAGAACTGCCGGTAGAGGTTCAGATTTCCTATGAATTAGATGGAGAAGAAGTGACGGCGAAAGAACTTGCAGGGAAAAGCGGACATTTGAAGATGACATTTTCTTATACCAATAACATTTCCAAGGATGTAACAATTAATGGGAAAAATCAGACAATCTACCAGCCGTTTTTCATGGTTTCGGGAATGATGCTTGACAGCGAAAAGGCACAGAATATCACGGTGGAAAACGGTGGTACCATAAACAGCGGAGAGGAAACGCTCGTTTTTGGCGTTGCCATGCCGGGATTGGAAGAAAGTCTGGGATTAGATGAAAGTTTGGATATCGGTATACCAAAGTCGGTGACGGTGGAAGCGGATGTAACGGATTTTTCACTGATGATGACACTTACGGTTGCTTCTAATCAGGCACTGTCACAATTGGGACTGGATGATATCAATTCCATCGATGACTTGAAGGAAGATGTTGAGAAATTGAGTCAGGGAATGAGTGAGATTATGACCGGTGCCACACAAGTAGATGACGGAGTTACGGAATTAAAAAGCGGAATCGCCACATTGAAAGGGAAACTTCCGGAACTGACAACCGGTGCCAATGCATTACAGCAGGGAACGAAAGAACTTACGGAAGGATTGGATGCAGCAGTGGAGAAAAATGATCTTTTGAATGGAAGTGCCACACAGCTGTCAGAAGGACTTTCCAAGATCCTGACAGGATATGATTACGAAAGCGGACAGGTGGCACAATTGATTGCCGGTCTGGAGGCATATGCCACAGGACTGGAAGCAACAAATGATGAAAAGAATATCACCTATGCCGGTTATATCCGTACCATGATCGCAACATATCAGAAACTGTATCAGGATGTCAGCAAGGCTTCCACAGGAGCGAAGCAACTGGAGTCGGGGATCACATCCTACACAGCAGGAATCAGCAGGGCGGCAACAGGAATGAAGACTTTGGATGAAAGTATGCAGATGCTGAACCAGAAACTTCCTACATTGGTCAGCGGTGTGAACCAGTTATCAGACGGTGCAGGAAAACTTTCATCCGGAACGAAATCATTGAAGAGCGGGGTCATACAATTCAATCAGGATGGGATACAGAAACTGGTAAATCTGGTGAATGATGATCTGGAAACTTACTTTGACCGGCTGAAGGCATTGCAGGATTATGCAGGGGAATATGCGAATTTTGCAGGTTGCGATGAAGGGGTGGAATGCTCTGTGAAGTTTGTTTATAAGACCGGGGAGATTGAATAAGAAAGAGAAAAAGCATTGATATGGTAAAATGCTCCAACAATTCTATTGAGATATTGCAAAGTTACGGTG
>CAZXQK010000068.1:0-6418 GCA_964642785.1 uncultured Faecalimonas sp. | reverse complement strand
GTATTGCAAATTATTTTAACATTGACCCAACATTAATCCGTCTGGCTTGGGTGGTATTTGCATTTGTCTGTGGTTCAGGACTTCTTGCATATATTATTGCCGCAATCATCATTCCAAGAGAACCATAGAAGCAGGAGAGCGTGAAAGATGTTTTATATCGGAAATCATGTTTCTGCAGCAAATGGTTTTGAAGCAATGGGTAGAAAGGCAACCGAATTAGGTGGAAATACCTTTGCGTTTTTCACAAGGAATCCACGCGGTGGTAAAGCAAAAGAATTAGATTCAAAGGACATTGAAAGTTTAATTACTTGGCTAAAGGAACACCAATTTGGCAAACTTGTGGCACATGCACCATATACAATGAATCTTTGTTCGGCGAAAGAGGACATTTGTACCTTTTCGAAAGAAATGCTGATAGATGATTTGAAGAGAATGGAGTATTTACCAGGAAATTTCTATAATTTTCATCCGGGGTCTCATGTGGGACAAGGAACAGAACAAGGCATTATACAGATTGCTGATGCTCTAAATGAAGTACTGTGGAAGGATTGTAAGACCACCATTCTTCTGGAGACTATGGCAGGAAAGGGCAGTGAGATAGGTGGTTCTTTTGAAGAGTTGCAAGCGATTATTGAACGTATCGAATACAAAGAGAAGATTGGAGTGTGTCTGGACACTTGTCATATCTGGGACGGTGGATACGATATTGTAAATCATCTAGATGATGTCCTGAAAGAATTTGACCGGATAATCGGTTTGGACAAGTTATGTGCTGTTCATTTAAATGACAGCATGAATCCATTGGCTTCTCATAAAGACAGACACGAAAAGCTTGGTCAAGGAATGATTGGATTGGAAGCCATGAGATGCATTGTAACGCACCCATTACTATATGGAAAACCATTTATATTAGAAACTCCAAATGACGATGATGGGTATGCAGAGGAGATTGCACTGGTGAAAGAATGGACAACTTGAAAAAGTTGTCTTTTTCTTCGGATATTTATCTATACGACAAACACCGATTTTTCCAAAAGATATGGACAAAAATAATCCGAAATGGTATAATATAACTATGTTATATGGAAAGGATTGCTTTTTTATGGCTAAAGATATCAAAACATACTACGAACAACAATATATTGATAATACCATGCGATTACGGGAAATATTGAAGACATTGCCTGTATTTGTACGTGATTATTTTAGAGTAATCGAATCATCTACATCATCAAAAACAAGAATTTCTTATGCATATGATTTACGTGTGTTTTTTACATTTATAATTAACAATAATCCAATCTATCACGATTATACAACAGCGCAGTTTACATTAGATGACTTCGAACGTATCACATCCGGTGATCTTGAGGAATATTTAGAATATTTAAAAGTATATTTTACATCAGATGATAAACAGATTACAAATACAGAACGTGGTCTTGCACGCAAATTTTCAGCACTTTGCAGTTTGTATAATTATTTATACAAGCATAAAGCTATTGAACAAAATCCGACTGTATTTGTTGAGAAGCCTAAAATTCATGATAAAGCAATTATCCGATTAGATATCGATGAAGTTGCCATGTTACTGGATTATGTTGAGGACTGTGGGAATCAGTTGACCGGTCAGAAAAAAGTATATTATGACAAAACCCGAACGCGTGATCTGGCGATTTTGACCTTATTATTAGGAACCGGTATTCGTGTATCAGAATGTGTCGGTTTGGATATTAACGATGTGGATTTTAAAAATAACGGGATTAAGGTTACGCGAAAAGGTGGAAATGAAATGGTTGTGTATTTCGGTGATGAAGTTCGCGATGCACTAGAGCACTATTTAGAAACCGACCGTGCTGCTATCACTCCTCTCCCAAACCACGAAAATGCGTTGTTCCTTTCCATGCAAAGGAAACGAATCGGTGTACAGGCTGTAGAAAATATGGTAAAAAAATATGCCCGTCAGGTGACACCGAATAAGAAAATTACGCCTCATAAACTTCGCAGTACATATGGTACAAACTTATATAAAGAAACAGGTGATATTTACTTAGTAGCCGATGTGTTAGGCCACAAAGATGTAAATACCACCCGAAAACATTATGCAGCGATTGATGAAAACCGGCGCAGACAGGCTGCTTCAGCAGTCAAATTACGAGAATCCTAATGTATCGGAATCCAATATAATGGTAAAAGGACCGTCGTTCATCAGGCTGACTTTCATGTCTGCCCCGAAACTTCCGGTTTCTACAATCGGGATGTTTTTTTTGCATTCTTGAATGATGTATTCATATAATTCTTCTGCTAAATCCGGTGCTCCGGATTCTGTAAAACTTGGCCGATAACCTTTTTTACAGTTCGCATATAAAGTAAATTGTGAGATTAATAGTACTTGTCCGTTTACATCGGCAAGTGAAAGGTTGGTTTTTCCGTTTTCATCCTCGAAAATGCGAAGACCAACCAGTTTTTTGACCATTTTATCTGCAATCTCTTTTGTGTCATTTGCTCCGACACCGATTAAAACCATGAATCCTTTTTCTATTTGACCAATCATTTTATTTTCAACTTTTACAGAAGCCTCTGAAACACGTTGTATTACAAATTTCATATCTGTCTTCTTCTCCTTTTGTATTGTATTCTTGCAATTTTGACTTGAATATTATATCATATTTACGATATGATAACAAAGGATATTTACAGAAGGAAAGGACACCTTTAGATGAAATTACAACAATTGTTAAGTTATACAAGAAAAGCTGTTGACGAATATCAGATGATCGAAGAAGGCGACCATATAGCTGTCGGAATCTCCGGAGGAAAAGACAGTCTGACACTGCTCTATGCACTACATGGTCTAAAACGCTTTTATCCGAAGAAATTTGAACTTAGTGCAGTTACAGTAGACCTTGGGTATGAAAAGTTTGATACGGAGCCATTAAGACGGTTGTGCGAGGACTTAGAAGTTCCGTATAGGGTTGTGAAAACGGAAATTGCTCATATTCTGTTTGATGAGCGGAAAGAAAGTAATCCTTGTTCCTTATGTGCAAAGATGAGAAAAGGAGCCTTAAATGATGCGGTAAAAGAAATGGGCTGTAACAAGGTTGCATATGCGCATCACAAAGATGACATCATCGAAACCATGCTGCTCTCTCTTATTTTCGAAGGAAGATTCCACTCGTTTTCTCCGAAGACCTATTTGGATCGTATGGATTTGACGGTGATTCGTCCGATGATGTATGTAGATGAAACAGATGTTATCGGTTTTCAACACAAATACAATCTTCCGGTAGCCAAGAGCCGTTGTCCGATAGACGGTTTTACCAAACGGGAATATGCAAAGAATCTTGTAAAACAGTTAAATGCCGAACATCCAGGTGCAAGAAATCGTATGTTCACTGCCATTTTAAATGGAAATATTTCCGGATGGCCAACGAGACAGGAAAAATAAGTTCCTGTCTCGTTGGTTAGTTTTAATCTTTAATACCACTTATTTTGGAGTTGCTGAATAATCCCGGCATCATCCAACGGAAGATATTTATTGAGATTTTCCGAGTTGTAAATATGTGGTGCTGTCACTTTTTCTTTTGTCGGAAACCATTCTTTTAATTTTTGTCTGACAGTATTTTCCTGTTCTGCTGCAAGAGCACCGGAATGATATTTGTCCTTTCCCGGTCCCCCATCACCAAATTCGTGAGCACGGTGATAAAATTTATCCTCAGTTTTATTATAATAGAAATAAAAATCAGGAATATGAGGACTGTTGTCTGGAAATACTTTTTTACATTCTTCACAATAAAAGGTCTCATCCCATACATATATCAAATAAGAACCATCATCAAAGATATCTTGTTCGCAATAGTGATTCGTTTCCTTACAGTATTTTATGTTAGAACACCATTCCCATTGACATCTTCCGTCTTCATAAACTTCACCTGAGTCAGAATTGTATTTAAGTACAATATCCGGACCATTGTCATATTCCGCAGGATCGTGTTCATAATAACAGATTCTTTCACTGTGATCCGGCATCCAGCCAAAACGATATACTGTCACACTCCAACTTGGGAGTGAAACTGTAATATAATCTCTATATGCCTGATTGATTTTCCTTTGTCTTTCAATATCTGCTTTCGATATATTTGATTCCGGAGTTTGAGATGTATTTGTATTTGATTCTGTATTTTGTTTTGTATCATCTTTTTTTTCATTTTTTGGTGCAGTTTGATTGGAAACAACATGATTATTTGTGGAACTATCAGATGATGTATCATTTTCCAGTTCTTCTGAACTGTTATTCTGCTCATTATTGGCTTCGAGATTGTCACCAAAAATATCGCTCTCTTCAGTGATGTGAGAAGTTTCATGGAATGTTTTATCTGACGCCGTATTTGATGCAGGATTTGAATTATTGTTTGATAACAAGACAGTTCCCGTCACAATGCTACCTGTCACTAATCCAGCCGCTGATATCATACAAATACGTGTCGTTAGTCCTTTCAACCATAATTTTTTTAAAGATTTGAATATGATCTCTTTCATTGTTACTCTTCCTTTCGATACAGTTTATAAATTACCGAAGAAAGAGTAACAAAAAGTATCCTCATTTGCAATAGAAATTACAATAATTATGCATTTTTATAATTTTGGTTTTTCAATCTTATTTCTGAGATTGACATAATCCATGATGGCTTTTGCCGTACCGCCGACACCTAACTTGGCACTGTTCAGACACAAATCGTATCCTTTGGCATCACCCCATGTTTTATTCGTATAATAGTTATAGTAACTTGCACGCTTTTTATCAGACTTTACAATAATGTCTTTTGCTTTAGCATCTGTAATGTCATACATACGGGCAACACGGCGTATACGTGCTTCCAAATCTGCATAGATAAATACATTTACCACATTTTCAAATTCTTCTAATGCGTAATCTGCACAACGTCCGACCATAACGCAAGGTCCTTCACCTGCAATCTTTTTAATGGCATCATACTGTGCCAAAAACACCTTATGGTTAATCGGCATGTCTGCATATGTGGAAGAAGAATATCCAAGCGAATATGTATCCATCACCAAAGAATATAAAAAACTGTTCGTTGGTTTTTCATCATGTGTTTCAAATAATTCTTCACAAAGGCCACTTTCTTTTGCTGCACGTTTCAGCATTTCCTTGTCATATAATTTAATACCCAGATCCTGAGCAATGGTTGCTCCAATTTCGTGTCCGCCACTGCCGTATTGTCTTCCAATTGTAATAATCATGTTGTTCGTATTCATAAATGTCACGCCCCTTTATGCTTTAATATATAAAGATTATACAATAATTCACAATTAATGTACAGAATTTTCTAATTTTTTTAACAAATTTTCAAAGTATTCAGGTAACGGTGCACTCACCTCCAAATACTCTTCTGTCCTTGGATGAATGATACCAATTGTCTTTGCATGAAGAGTTTGTCCCTGTAACTGAAACGGACATTTGGATGGACCATACACACTGTCACCAAGCAGCGGATGAGAAATGCTTGCCATATGCACACGAATCTGATGGGTACGTCCGGTTTCTAACCGACATTCAATGTATGTGTAATTTTTAAAGCGTCGCAACACTTTGTAATGCGTGATTGCCTCTTTTCCGTTTTTGCAATGGATACTCATTTTTTTACGATCAGACGGATGTCTTCCAATTGGTGCGTTAATGATTCCTTCGTCATTTTTCAAGACACCATGTACAATTGCATGGTATACCCGGGTAATGGAATGTACTTTTAACTGTTCTGCAATGTGATTATGGGTAAAATCATTTTTACACACAATCAAAGAACCGGTTGTATCCATATCAATCCGATGTACAATTCCGGGTCTTAAGACACCATTAATACCGGATAGAGCATCTTTACAGTGGTACATCAATGCGTTGACTAATGTACCGGAATAATGTCCTGCCGACGGATGAACAACCATGCCTTTCGGCTTGTTTACAATTAATAAATCGGAATCTTCATACAGAATATCAATGGGAATGTTTTCGGCTATGATATCCGGTTCCTGAAGTTTCGGTTCTTCCAGTTTCAAAACATCTCCTGCATTCAGTTTGTAGTTTGATTTTACTGCTTGATCATTAACAGTAACCAGTCCGTCTTTAATTTGTTTCTGAATATAAGATCTTGATACATCAGAAAGATTATCAGAAAGAAATTTATCAATCCGCTCTCCTTTTAATGCATCATCAATTATAAATTCAAGTGACATTTCTACTGCTCCTGCTTCTTCTTTCTGTTTGGAAAAATTAACGCATAAATCTGCTCAAAATCATCTTCCGAATAAAAGAACAGGAATAAAATGATCAAACCGACAGTCGATACCGTTGCAAAAATATCAGCCACATTAAAGATTGGAAAATCAATCAATTTAA
>CAZXQK010000067.1:0-6429 GCA_964642785.1 uncultured Faecalimonas sp. | reverse complement strand
AATCAACGTATCAAAGACCATCCGGGAACTTGGCGGCGAGAGTGTTGCCATCGGCTTCCTGGCAGGAAATAGCGGACAGACGATTTTGAATGTCCTGAAAGAAAAAGGAATTACCTGTGATTTCGTGGAGGTACAGGGCGAGACCAGAACCAATACAAAGGTTGTGGAAGATGACGGTACACTGACCGAACTAAACGAACCGGGACCTGCGATTACAGAGAAAGATATGGAAAGGCTGAAAGAGAGACTGCTCCGGTATGCAAAAGAAGACAACATCTTTGTATTTTCCGGAAGCGTTCCGGCAGGTGTGTCTAAGAGTATTTATAAGGAACTGATTTTATTGGTAAAGGAGAAAGGTGCCAAGGTACTGTTAGATGCAGACGGAGAGGCATTCCGGGAAGCGGTCGAGGCAGGACCGGATTTTATTAAGCCAAATCGTGTGGAACTGGCAGAGTATTGTAAATTGGACAGTGATGCGACAGATTCAGCACTGATAGAGGCAGTGAAACCGCTTCGGGAAAAAGGCGTGAAAAACATGGCTGTTTCCATGGGAAGTGACGGAGCAATGTTCCTGCTGGAAGACTATCAGGTCCGGTGTCCGGGATTAAAGATTCAGGCACACTCGGCAGTGGGGGCAGGAGATGCCATGGTGGCGGCACTGGCATATGCCAAAGACCGGCATTTTAATAAGGAAGAAATGGTGCGACTCTGTATGGCAGTTTCCGCAGGAGCCGTTACAACGATCGGGACGAAACCACCTTCTAAAGAAGTAGTGGATGAGTTAATAGAACAGGTACAAATAAGGAAGATAGGAGAAGAATGAATATGAAGACAACAGCAGTAAGACTATACGGAGCAATGGATTTGCGATTGGAAGAATTTGAACTTCCGGAGATTACGGCAGATGAGGTGCTATTAAAAGTAGTGACTGATTCTCTCTGTGCTTCTACTTACAAGGCAGTGAAACAGGGAACGGCACATAAGCGTGTTCCGGAAAACATTGCAGAACAGCCGGTTATCATCGGACATGAGATGTGCGGTGAAATCGTGCAGGTAGGAGAGAACCTGAAAAATGACTGGAAAGTAGGACAGCGTATTGTGATCCAGCCGGCACTGAAACTTCCAAGCGGATATGACCCGGGATATTCGTATCCGTATATCGGCGGAAGTGCAACTTATGCAGTAGTTCCAAAGATTGTGTTGGAAAGAGAATGTATGGTTCCGTTTGAAGGTGACAGTTTCTTTAAAGGTTCTCTGGTGGAATCTTTAGGCTGTGTATTGAGAGGATATAAAGGACTGTATCATACGGATTATAGTAATTATCATCGTACAGACGGAGCGAAAAAAGGCGGACGTATCGCCATCTTAGGCGGTGCAGGACCGATGGGTATCGGTGCAGTGGAACTGGCTTCCGGATACGCAGGAGTATCACAGGTAGTGGTAACGGATCTGAATCAGGATCGTTTGGATTATGCGGCAAGAAAGAGTTCGCCGGAAGAAGCGTCAAAACGAGGCTGTGAACTGATTTACATAAATACATCGGAGATGGAAGATGCGGCGGCAGAACTGATTCGCATTTCTGACGGTGGCTTTGATGATGTATTTGTCATGGTTCCGGTACCGGCACTCTTTACCATGGCAGAAAAGATTTGCCGGGAAGACGGATGCGTGAATTTCTTCGCAGGACCGGCAGTCCATGAAATGCAGGGTTCGTTAAATCTGTATCGTGTACATTATGACGGTATCCATGTGGTGGGAACAGCAGGAAGCATTCCGGAAGATACAATTGATACCATTAAGCTGATTGAAAAGAATGCTATTAATCCGGGTGCCATCGTTTCTCATATCTTAGGACTGAAAGATGTGAGCAATGCGATTTTCGAAATGGAACATCCGAGTGGAGCAAAAAAAGTATGCTATACAGGACTTGACATTCCATATGTTGCCATTGATGATTTTGCAGAACTTGGAAAAGAAAACGAATTGTTCAAGGCATTGGCAGAGATTGTAGAGAGAAATGGCGGAAACTGGTGCTGTGAGGCAGAGGAATATCTGCTTGCAAATGCTCCGAAAATATAAGATGAAATCGGGGAGGAAATGAGTATGAAAGAAAAAACAGGTAAAAAAGTACTCGTAGGAAAAGGACTTCTTGGTGTCGTGATTGCAGTTGTCGTATGTGGAGGTGTATACGCGGGAATTACAGCGTATGTGCGAGACAATGAAGAAGCGAAAGTGACAACGGGATGGAAAAAGGAGAATGACACGAATCAGGAAACAGACCGAGATCCGATTGCCAGTGTCGTGACGGAATCGGAAGAAGTGACGTATGACCGCTTTGAAATTGCGAAAGACGGTACGTCGATTACCGTTGGAAAGGCAGGAAATGAAACAATCGCAGGCGTTACGAATCCAAATTCCACAAGTGCGAAGAAACTGACACTGATGACAAAGGGTGTCGGATTTGCACAGATTGTATATCCGGCAGGCAATGATGATGCGAAGGCTGCGGCACAGAATCTGAATACTGCATTGGCGAAGAAAACAGGTTATCAGTTGAAGTTGGTTGCGGATACGGAAAAAGAAACTGCTTATGAAATTCTGGTTGGTGTAACGAACCGAGATACCGGACAGAGTTTGAATGGTGCTTATTCGGTTCAGACAACGAATGATAAGGTCGTATTACTTGGAGCAAATGCGATAAGCCTTGATAAGGCAGTTACATATTTCGTCGGTCAGGTCACTGCAAAGACAGGAGAACTTACCGTAGCGAAAAACATCAATTATGTATGGAATAGCAGTAATTCTTATCATCAGGCGATTATGAGTTCGAGTTCTTTGAACGCCGGGACAGAAAGATTGTCCTATGACATTAAAGATAGTACTGCATGGGGAGTTCCTCAAGGTGGTTGTAGTGACGGAACTTATTTTTATCAGATGGTACTGACAAAGCAAATGAGTGATGAAAATAAAAATGAATGTGAAATCGTGAAGGTGGATCTGAAAACCGGAAACGTGATAAAACGTTCAGGTGTGTTGTCTTTGAATCATGCCAATGACGTTACTTACAACAGTAAATTGAATTGTCTGGTTGTATGCCACAATGCACCAAACCGGGATACGCTGAGTTACGTAGACATGAATACTCTGACTATTACGAAAACATTCCAAATAGATTATGAAATTTATTGTATTGATTACAATGCTGCAAAAGACCAATATGTGGTTGGATTAAGCGGCGGACAGACATTCAGGATGTTAGATTCTGATTTTAAAGCAGTTGGAAAGGTATACATGCCGACAGATGATACAGCACAGTATACGACACAGGGTGTAGGCAGTGATGATGAGTTCATTTACTTTGCGTTGCACAATAGTAAAGATAATTTCGTGATTACGGTATATGATTGGAATGGAAATCATGTATCAACGGTTACGGTAACTGTTCAAGACAGGTCGACAACTACAGAAAGTATCCGACATGAGATTGAATCAATCAGTGTTGTGAATGGAACGATGTACCTTCATTGTGCGGAACGATCATATATTCGAACAAGCGGAAGTTTAAAATGGATTCAATCATGTGTTTACAAAGTAACAGGCTTAACAGCGAAGTAGCAGAAAGGAGGCATACATGATGAAAAGAAAAGGCATTCGTTTTCTTGGAATTTCCGCAGTGATACTGAGCATGGCATTTGCGACAGTCGGCTGCAAAGATAATTCAGATAAAGACGCAGATTCCAAGAAACCAACCGTATCGGCAGACTATAAAGCCGAAACCAATTCCAGTGGAGAATTAGGAAAGATACTAGAATCCTCCGAACTGCTGTCGGTCAGCTATGAAGACTTGTTCTATCTGGAAGCACCGACTGTGGATATCAATGGTGCACAAGGCGGCTGTATCGTCGGGGATTATGGATATCAGGCATTTTATCGTAAAGACGGAGGAAGTAATCAGGCGAACAATCACTGTATGATTTTAAAGTATGATATGAAAACAGGAGAAGTTGTGAAGCAGTCTGAGATTCTGCAGCTGAATCACGTGAATGATATTACATACAACAGCAAACTGGATTGTCTGGTAGTTGTACACAATGCTCCGTTTGCAAATTTATTATCTTATATTAATCCGGATACTTTGGAGCGGATTGATACATTTACCATTGATGAGTTTATTTATTCTATCGCTTATAATGCGAAGAAGGAACAGTATGTGGTAGGATTAAGCGGCGGACAGACATTTAAGATATTAGATGAAGATTTCAATGCACTGACAGAAGCCTTCACTCCTTCTGATTTGAGCAGTGGTTTCACGACACAGGGTGCTGCATGTGACGATGATTATATCTATTTCGTACTGTACAATCCGAACACGATCATGGTGTATGACTGGGATGGAAATTTTGTTTCTAAGATGGACATTGATTTGAATATTGAAGACTGGGAAGTGGAAAATCTGACAGTCGATAATGGACAGATTTATTTTATGGGTGCAAGACTTGGACAACAGACAGCACATATCTATAAAGTGACCGGACTGACACCGAAGGAATCGGATAAGACGGCAGAGTAAAGGAGAAGTGGTCTATGACAAAAGAGAGAAAGAGAGAAAAAGGATTTTGGATTGCGTATCTGCTTTTGATTCCGTCATTTATCCTTTTTGCCATGTTTTCGTATTATCCGTTTGCGAAAACAATATTGAACTCCTTTTCAGTTACAACGGCAACCGGTGATTTCATCCGGTGGGCAGGACTTACTAACTGGAAGAGAGTACTTTCGGATAAAGCATTTATGACAACGTTTAAAAACACATTTGTGTTTGCAGTAGAAAATTTTGTGCTGACTTTTTTCCCGGCGATGTTCCTGGCTCTGTTAAGTACAAAGAAAGAAAAAGGTGCCAAATGGTATCAGACATTATATGCGATGCCGATGGCGATCGCGGCAACTACGGTGGCGGCTATCTGGCTGTTTATATACCGTCAGGAGAACGGGCTTTTAAATACAGTACTCGGCACAGAAGTTGCATGGCTTCGTAATAAAGATACGGCGTTGATGGCACTGGCGGTTGTTACTTCATGGGGACATATTTCCGGACGATACATATATCTGATGGTAGGATTTCGAAATGTACCGACAGATTTGATAGAAGCGGCAAAGATTGACGGTGCCGGATGGTGGACGAGAACAAGAAAGATTATGATACCGATTGCTTCTCCACAGATTTTCTTTGTATTGTTTACGAGCATTATTGCATCGTTCAAGACATTTACACAGATACGTCTGCTGACGAGCGGAGGGCCGGCAGGTTCCACGACAACCTTGATGTATTCTGTTTACACGAAGTATAATGCGGGACAGATTGCTTCATCCAGCTGTTATGCACTGGTGTTGTTCCTGGTTATTTTTGTGGCAACCAGAATCCAGTTCCGGTTTGAGAAGAAAATGGTAACTTACCAATAGAAAGGACGGTGTGAAGAAGATGAGTATGAAACAAAGCAGACATCTTACACTGATAGCAAAAGTATTGGTAGGATGCATATTTATATTACCGGTATTTATTGCCGTGGCATATAGTTTTCACCCGAATATTGATTTCGCAAAGGGACATTTGAGTATCATACCGGAGAACCCGACCATTGAAAACTATATTTACATTTTCAATAATGTACCGACGTTGAATTATTTCAAAAATACGTTGATCGTGATTCTGATTGCAATCCCGACACAGATGATACTGAACACGATTGCAGCGTATGCATTTTCGTATTTTGAATTTCCTTTTAAGGAAACCTTGTTTACTGTATTTCTGGTTTCCATGATGATACCGGCAGATGTAACGATCATCGCAAACTATATTACGGTACAGAAATTAGGATTGATCAACACACATCTGGGTATGGCGTGTACATCCCTGACCGGTGTAACCGGAATTTTTATGTTGAGACAGAGTATGCTGGCACTTCCGAAAGAGTTATGGGAAGCGGCGAAAGTAGACGGTTGTGGAAAATTAAAATATCTGTCAAAGGTGATTTTCCCACTCTGTAAGCCGACGATTTCCGCATTGGCAATTACCTCTTTTGTAGGAATTTATGGTGCGTATCTGTGGCCGACATTGGTAACGACAACAAATGATAAACATACAATTCAAATGGGTATGGCACAGCTTATGACAGGTACGGGAAGCCGATACGGTTATGTACTTGCAGGTGCGGTAGTCAGTATGGTGATTCCGCTGGCGGCATTTATCATTGGACAGGATTATATCGTAGACGGCATGACAGCCGGTTCGGTAAAAAGTTAAAACAAACTTATATATTTAGGAGGGATTTTCTATGAAAAAAGTATCAAAAAGATTGATTGCACTATTAATGTGCCTGATCTATTTTTTTGATGGAATTTTCGACACCACGCTGTACAAAACAAATTGCTTTA
>CAZXQK010000066.1:0-6548 GCA_964642785.1 uncultured Faecalimonas sp. | reverse complement strand
GGTCAAGACATATTTGAAAAATATGATTTTAACAGAAGAACAACTGGATTTAGTCTTCGACTATCTTTTGACGCAAAAGGTAGTCGTAAGAGGCTATATCAAAATGACGGAAGTTCCGGCAGAAACCATTACATACACAGAGGAAGAAGAAGCCTACTTAACAGAATATCTTCAAGATTTAAAAGCATTTCCCGAGGAATCCGAGGGCGAAAGGAAACTGCTGTTTCAAAAAATAATAAACGGAGACACTTCTGCAAAAAGTCGTCTGACGGAATTATATTTAAAAGAAGTGATACAGATTGCAAAAGAACAGTATCATCCGGAGATTTTTATCGGTGACCTGATTCAGGAAGGAAATGTAGGTCTGATTTTAGGATTGGATATGATTTCCGACATAGAGGCTGCACACGATACGATTCTCGATCAAATCAGACAATGTATGCAAATGTTAATTGAAGAACACACAGAAGTTAAAAACCGGGACAGCAAGATGGTGGAAAAAGTGCGTATGTTAGACGAAAGCATTCAAACTTTGACAGAAGAACTCGGACGAAAAGTAACCATAGATGAACTGGCTGTTTACATGGGAATGACGGAAGATGAGATTGAGGACATTCTCCGTCTGACAGGCGAAGAAGACGAAGACGAGGAGTCTGACGTTGACGGAACACTCCTCTCGTAAGAAAAAACAACTGAATCCCTGATTTTAACATGAAATAAATCAAGGATTCAGTTTGTTGCCGCCAGCGGACGCCAGTTAAAGAGTCAGAAATTGTTGTTTGCCCCTGTTGCAGGTAAGATTTTTGATTTTACGAATCCATTTCACAACAAGGAAAATGATTCCAATGAAAATTGCAATGACAACTAGAATTACTGCATCGTCATAACGCACCACCCTTGTACCGTCTGCAAATTTCGGTACGATGGAAAGTAGTCCGTAAGATAAATCCGTCACTCCGCCCAGCATTTGCGAAGTATAAAAATCTGTAACCACACGATACAATGTATCATCTTCAAGTTCTACCCGTTCCTCATTCTCATTGCAAAGATATACATCCGTCACTTTATTTAGAATCATACGGTTCGGATTGTACTCCCAATACAGACCATCTGTATACAACCGGGCATAATTCATCAAATCCGAGATACTGGCATCAATTTCTGCAACCGTCTTTAATTCCGCTCCTGTCAGATAAACGCTGATCAGCGGATATCCCGGAACTCCGTCTTCACCAATTCCCAGGGAAAAGGAATGAAAGATATTCTCCGGCGTGATGTTTCCTTTTGCATAGGAATCACGAATCACACCTGCCGGAACCACTGCCACATCTACCGGATGTGTGTCCGTATCCGACATCTTCGCAACTGCATAGGTATACGCATCTGCCATAATGCTTCCTAAATTCAGTTCCGTATGCAAATCGGAGGTATCTCCTGCTGTTGCAAAGTCAATCTCATTGGTACACAAAATCTGATCTCTGGTATATCCAAACTGCTTCAGGTACTTGCTATCCACCATATCGTAAAATCCATCGACCTTTTGCTGTGTCTCTTCATCTGCCTCAATCGAAGTGTCCACTGTCAGCAATCCATAAGAATCGACTTTCCATCTTCCGTCAGATGTCTCTGTCATAGAAAGACTTCCCAGATATTTTCCGTATTCTGCCGCCGATACAATCGAAGTGTCACCGTGGACAATCGGTTTCTCTAACTTACTGTGGGTATGACCGCTGATGATCAAATCCAATGCCGGAACACTTTTTGCCAATATCTCATCTTCCGATTTCGCTTCCTCTTCACTGGTTCCACTGTGCGAAACGCAGATGATCATATCCACCGTCTCATTTTTTTGAATCCTGCTTACTGTTTCTTTCACAGCCTCCACCGGATTTTTAAATGCCAGTGGGCAGTTTGGCACGCAGTCCAGACAATCCTCGCCAAACACACCGGTTATGGCAATGTTCACATCACCTTTTTTTACCACAATATAATCCGTAACGCCATAATTTTCAAACGCTGTCTGCAACAATTTCTGGTCATCTGAGAGACCTTGTTCCTTCATTGCATCCCAATCCACGTTACAGACCACCATGGACGGAACGGTATCACCGCTTGAAACAGCAGTATTTAACATCGTTGCCAAACCCTCTGCCTTATAATCAAATTCATGATTTCCCAACGTTGTCGCCACAATGCCAAGTTCCCCCAACATCCGCAGTTCCGAGGCTTCCTCCTCGAAAACAACCTGTACTAATGTTCCCATGGAAAAATCCCCGGCATCCAACAGCAGGGTGTCCGGATTTTCTCCCTGTTGCTTCTGAATCAGGGTCTTGATTCTTGCGAATCCGCCAAGTGTCTGTGTCTTCCCATCTTCCACCGTATCAAACGAATTGAAGTGGGAATGTGTATCATGAAGAAACATCACGTCCACTGTTTTCTTTCCAGAACCTGCATTTGCATGGCAGATCGCCGTCAAAACAGAAAAAACGATGATCATACTTGCTAAAATCATTCTTCCTATCAGACATTTCTTCGTTCGAAACTTTGCCACTCTTTCAGCCATATACCTTCTCCTTTATATTTGTAAATTACTTGTTAATTCAGTATATCATGCCAAATTCTCAGGTGCAACGGCTTTGTTGGTTCAAACAGTTCCCCACCAGTTTCTCTTGTGTTCCATATGCAAATATTTTTCTCTTGTTGCCAATCCGCCACGAATATGACGCTCTGATTTATTAACATCCAGTACTTTACGTACCTCTGATGCCAAAGCAGTATTAATCATCGGCAATCTGTCCTGGCAATCTTTGTGCACAGTGGACTTACTGATTCCAAACGCTTTCGCAGCCTGTCTTACCGTTGCGTTATTCTCTATGATATAGTATGCAATCTCCATTGCCCGCTCTTCTATGTATTCTTTCATAAAAACCCCTGCATAGTTTGCTTTTTTACAATCTATGCAGGGGTTTTCATTTGTATTCCTATCTGATATGTCCTATTGTTTTCCACAAAAAAGGAGTAAATTCCGTCTCTTTTGCGCATACTGTAATCTGATATCCCGGAATGGAATATTCTTTCAAATAACAGTCCTTGATTTCCAGCGTATCCAGTGGTACGCGAAGCCCGATTCCCGTCATTTTCAGGTAACTTTCTTTCCTCGTCCAAATCCGGTAGAAATCCCGCAAGTAGGTCTCTTTTGAAAACTGTGTCATTTTTTCCCGTTCTGCATCGGAGAAAATGCACGTCTCCATATCCTTTGAAACCGGTTTAATCTGTTCAATATCACATCCGACCTGCCTGTTTCCGACTGCACAAATCACCATGTTGCCGGAATGTGCCAGGTTAAACTGTATGCCGTCTGCAACCGGTTTCCCATAATCTTCTGTCCGCAGTGTCCCCATAGAAATTCCATGTTGCTCCAATATATCTGCTAACAAAAGACCTGCACCAAGACTTTGTAACCTCTTTTGTCTCTGTTTTGCCCGCAGAACCTTCTCTTGTCTCTCCTTCGGAAGACCTTGCAGAATCTCCGGAACATGCAATGGGTCCGGCAATCCTGAAATCTCTGCTCCGTATAGTTCTACCATATCCTACTCAGCCGCAGAATCCGTTGCGTCTGTTCCCTCTGTTGTATCTGTTTCGGCATCTGTATCTGCGTCTGTTTCATCCTGCTCCGGTTCTGTTATAACAGCCTGTTCATACAACAACACGGACACTTTTTCCTGCAGACATGCCTTTTGGAAAGAACCTTCTCCATACATGCTTTCATATGCTTCTTCTACCGCTTCACCGTCTTCATATCCATATATTTCTGCCTGTTCTTCCAAGAATGCTTCATACACATCTCCCGTATAACTGATCCCTTCCACTTCAGCGAGTAATTCCAGTGCCAGTTCACCCAGTAATTGCTGTTTTGCAATTTCTTCATATGTTGTTCCAAGCAAATCTTCTTCCGACATACCGGTTGACTCTTTCAACGCATCCAGGGTTGTTCCGTAATAGTAGTATGCCATCTGCTCCAACTGTGCCTTGTATACTTCCGTACAGGTTTCAATGGTTTCTTCCAGTCTGTCTTCCGGATATTTGATAATCTCACACTGCTCTAAAAATGCAGTAAGCACGCTGGAGCGCATCTGTGCTTCTGCAGATTCCTGATTACTCTTTTCCAAGTCTGCTCTCACCTGTGTTTTATATTCGTCGATTGTCTTTGCATCATCAGACAATTTTGGTAAAATATCCTCGCTCAATTCCGGTACGATCACTTCCTGAATCTTATCCAGTGTAATTGTAAATACAACAGCCTGTCCATTTAACTCTTCATTGCCATAATCTTCCGGGAATGTCAGATTCAGGTCAAATGTTTCTCCCGTCTGATGTCCCACGATTCCATCTTCAAATCCATCGATGAATCCGGCTTCTCCCAAGGTAATGGTCTGGTCTTCTGCTGAGCCACGATCAAAAGCAACTCCATCTTTCTTACCGACATAATCAATGACAACCTGGTCTCCCATTACAGCTGCACGATCTGTCACATCCACTGTTTCCGACAAAGTCTGAAGATCCGAGTCAATGCTTGACTGAATATCGTCTTCGGTCACTTCTGTCGGTTCCACCTTTTCCACTTCCAGACCTTTCCATTTCTTAATCCGTACGTAATCGTTATAGATTTCTCCATTCTCTCCTGTCTTATAATTTTTCCCACAACCTACAGCCGCTACAACCATTGTCATCGCCATAAGCAGTGTCATCATTCTCTTTTTCATAACTTTCTCCATTCCATATATTATTATAGAGTAGAATTAAAACTATCATTGTTACCCCACTCATAATTTTCATTGTACCAAATCTTCTGAATTTTGAAAAGTATTATCTTGCACTTAAGACTAAAGAATGTTAAACTTGATAGTAGTTTACATAAAATATTCAGTTAGGAGGTTTTTCCATGAAAGGATGGATTATTTTTGCAATCGTAGTTGCTGTTTTAATCGCAATTGTTGCTGTACTATATTTTGTAGGGAAAAAGGCGGAGAAAAAACAGGCTGAACAACAGGAGCAGATGAAAGCTGCGGCACAGAATATTTCGATGCTGATCATTGATAAGAAACGCATGAAACTCAAAGAGGCCGGTCTTCCTGCCGTAGTACTTGAGAACACACCAAAATATCTTCGTGGCGCAAAAATGCCGATTGTCAAGGCAAAAGTCGGACCAAAGGTAATGACTTTGATGTGTGACGAAAAGATATTTCCTTATGTTCCGGTAAAGAAAGAAGTAAAAGCCGTTATAAGTGGGCTTTACATCACAGATGTGAAAGGAATCAGAGGTGCTTTAGAAACGCCACAAAAGAAAAAGGGATTCTTTTCAAAATTCAAAAAAGAAAAATAATGCGATTTTCCAATAACGTGGCTGTTGCAAAATACAGCCACGTTTCATTATCTTATGATTTATCATTTGCCTTATAAATATCTGCAACCTCGTGAAGTGTGATAAATGCTGAAGTATCTGTCTGATGTACCAGTGTACGCATCTTCGTTACCTGAAAACGGTTCACGACAAAATATACTATGGTCTTTTCTGTGTTGGAATATCCTCCCAATGCCTCTACCCTGGTAGAACCGCATTCAAAGGCTTCTGACAATGTTTTACAAATTTCGTCCGGCTTCACAGTAACGATCATGGCACAGCGTTCCCTGTCAAAACCATCTACAATATAGTCAATCGTCTTCAATGCCGCCATATAAGTAACAACCGAATACAGTGGAAGAATCCAACTGTTTAATGCAATACCGCAGACGATATACAGCATAACATTATAAATCATAACAAATGTTCCGACGGAAATGCCAAGCGGTCTTGCAAAGATAACCGCCATAACTTCAACTCCATCCATAGCACCACCGTATCGAATTGCAAGACCACTCCCGATACCGGAAATCATTCCGCCAAACAGTGCACACAAAAGCAAATCTGTACCCGCAAGCGGAGAAGCAAGTGTGACATCCACCGGAAGAATATCCGTGATCAACCATGCGCTCAACGAATAAATACAAACCGTGTAGATAGCATAAACAGTGAATACAAATCCCTGCTTTCTCAAACCATATAAAAACAACGGTGTATTTAACAGCAACAGGAAAACAGACAAAGATACGCGCCCGGACGTAAGTTGTTCCAGCAGCATGGACGTTCCCGACATACCGCTGTCATAAAGCCTGACAGGTGAAAGGAATATGGTGATACCTATGGCATTTACTATTCCGGCAATTGTCAGCATAAAAAAATGTAGTCCTTGTAATTTTTTCAATAAATCTGCCTCCGATACGTTTATTTTTTACCATTGTACCATGATACATTTATTATGTTCAAGTCAAATCTTGTTCATTTCCTTATTATACAATTTGTATATTCCACATTTCCAACATAATATCATTCCTATTACCGCACCGACTACCGCCTGCAAAATCTGATAAGGCAGTTTTAACATTGCGTATTCTGGTGTGCTGTAAATAAACGCTCTGCCAAGTGAATATCCGACTACCATGATCACAGC
>CAZXQK010000065.1:0-6611 GCA_964642785.1 uncultured Faecalimonas sp. | reverse complement strand
GAAAGCGGCTCCTGTTTCGTAAAAATCGCAGTCCCTGAATATCCCTTTTTCTCTGCATAATTCCAATACTGATGATAGCCTTCCAGTTCCAGCGTTAATTGTCCTTCCTGCATCTTGCTTTCCTGTATACAGAAAATGTCTGCATCTGCCTCCCGAAAGAAGTCTAAAAAGCCTTTCTGTACGCAGGCACGTATACCATTTACATTCCACGAAATGAGTTTCATCTTATTCTCCCTACTTTTCCAAAATCTTTTTAATTTCTGCCATAAACGTGTTTACATCTTTAAATTCGCGATAAATGGAGGCGAATCTTACATATGCCACTTCATCCAATTCTTTCAGTTTCTCCATGACAATCTCACCGATCACGCTGGTCGGAATCTCTTTCTCTTCCCTGCTGAAAATCTCCGTTTCGATTTTTTCTATCGTCTTTTGAATATCCTCTGCCGAAATCGGTCGTTTGTAACACGCACTTAAGATACCGCTTTCAATTTTGGAACGGTCGTACTGCTCACGATTGTTATCTTTCTTAATTACAATCAACGGAATCGTTTCAATCTTTTCATATGTGGTAAAACGCTTTCCACATTCGTCACAGCATCGTCTCCTGCGGATGGAACTTCCGTCTTCTGCCGGTCTGGAATCAATAACCCTGGTATCTGTTGCACTGCAATATGGACATTTCATGTCGTCTTCCTCCCTCGTGATGTCATTACATTTTCTGCCTTTCATGATACCATTAAAGCACAATTATTTGCAACCCTTCAGGCACTTTTCTTCACTAATTTCTACCATAATAAAGTCTTCCCCTATCTTTTTGATACATTCAAAAGGAATCACAAATTCACAATCACTTCCAAAGATACCACAAAACTTTGTATGTTCCGGTACCACAATCGCCTGTATACAACCGTCACACAACTCAAACACCAAATCTTCCACGCACCCTAACCTCTTGCAGGTACATAAATTAATGACTTCCTTTTCCCGCAGTTCACATAATCTCATGGAATCACCCTGTCACAAATACCTTTCATCTAGTATATGATTTTTCTTAATATTCATATCCGTATTTTTTGCTAAACACCGCAACATTCTCAACACTTACATCATGACGTGCTTTTTCTGCCGCAAATCCAATCATGTGATTTCTCACAGACGTATCAATATCTGCCGCACAATAACCGGTGTATGTATCACTCAGATAATCATATAATTCCTTTACAATTCCGTAATCTCCACCGCCATGCCCTCCGGCAATGCTCTCTTCTGTTTTAACGACCGGAACACTTATGGTTTCACGTGTATCAAAAGAAAATACTTTAATTTCTTTATCTGAAGCATTTGCGTAAAGTTCCCCCTTCGTTCCAAACAACCGGATATATCGACCACCCTTATTGAAAGCATTCATGGTAAGACTTGCCGTCACACCATCCGCAAATTCCATATTCACAATCTGATGATCCACGACATTATTGTCCGCATGGTACACACATGCTCCAAAATTCGTCTGCTTCAGCCCCATTATGACCGCTTCATCTGTCGGATTTATATCTTCTGAATATCCACGTGCCACTGCTGAACGCATCCAGGACATGGATGGATTATCAAAATAAACTTTCTTACAATTATAAGGGCAGGTATCCTCCGCCGGGCAGCCACCGTCTATGCAGCGTTTTGGTGCTCCGGATGGTGCGTTTTCCGGTGTGAAATAGGATAACCCGCCAAATGAGGATACCTTTTTACACGACTTATCCAACAGCCATTGAATAATATCAAGATCGTGGCAACACTTTGCAAGCAGCATCGGTGTTGTCTCATCTTCCCGATGCCAGTCCCCCCGCACATAACTATGACTCTGGTGAATATTTCCCACAGCCTCAACTGCGATTACCGATTGAATTTTTCCAATCACATCATCCATTATCAAACGCTTAACCGTCATATAAAACGGGGTATACCGAAGTACATGACAAACCAATACTTTTACGTGATGCTCCCGTGCCGCATTCGCAATATCCGCACATTCCTCAACAGTCTGTGCAACCGGTTTTTCTAACAGCAAATGATATCCTGCCTTGATTGCCTGCATGGCCGGCTGATAGTGCATGTTGTCCATTGTAGAAATAATTGCAACATCCGCCATTTTCGGCTGATTCAAAAGTTCTTCCCAACTTTTATAGCATGCCTCCTTCGGGAAATTCCATTTTTTACGAAGTTCTTCCCTCCTCTGCGGAATCGGATCAGCAACAGCCACCACTTCAAATTTGTCATCCATTTCTTTCATATGATTTGTATAGGAAAAACCACGGTTTCCTGCACCAATCAATACAACCTTATACTTCTTCATGTCCCAAAATCTCCTTTTTATTAATTTTATTTTTCTTCATATTAGCATTTTTCTGGATTGTATGCTAGAATTAATCTTACAGAAACTAGCACAAAATTGATATTCAAGGAGTGAACACATGAACAGATACAACAAAGAATTAACCCCGGTATCCTATAATACCGCCTCTATAAGAATTTTAAAATTCCAATGGCCGGAATATCAGACCTGCTTTTCCCTCCACTGGCATGAGCGTCTTGAAATTGTTCGAGTACGCGAAGGAGAAATGCATGTTGGTCACGGAAAGAACACCATTTCTCTACACAATGGAGATTTGTTCCTGATTCTGCCACGAATGCCTCACCAAGGCTATACCCTTGACTCGTCTGTTCAATATGATGTACTGATGTTTGACATCCGCTCCTTTTATAATGACACTGAACTTTGTAAAACCTTTTTTCCGGCCATCTTAGAGAAACGTGCAAAATTCGAACCGGTGATCACAGATACGGACACCCTGTCCTGCTTTGATTCCATTATCAATATGGAGCAGAATATCTCCTTAAAAACGGTTGCCGAACTCTATCGTTTTCTTTCCCTTCTTTTTAGTAAGCATCTGTTAGAATTGCGGGATGAATCAAGTATGGATGACATCATTTTGAATATGATGCAGTATTTGGAAGAAAATTTCCGGAAACCTCTTACTATAAATGAACTGGCCGCACATTTTGGTTACACTCCGGAATATTTTTGTCGAAAATTTAAACAGGCAACCGGTCTCACCCCAAATACCTATCTGAGAATCTACCGTTTAGAACAGGCTTCGGAACTGCTGATGCACGAGTGCGACAACATCCGGGAAATTGCAGAATACTGTGGTTTTGATGACCCCAACTATTTTACCCGCTGTTTCAAGGCGCACTATGGAATGTCTCCGACCCGGTTTCGCAAAAAATGAGTTTCCGTTTCATATTTTTTTCACATAGTTTTCACATTTCCTTTCTGTTTCCTATCTAGAATGTTTGTGATGAATATTTACGAAAAGGAGACCTTTCATGTCCTATCAGACTGTTTTTAAACGATATGAATTAAAGTACATCGTGACCGGACAGCAAAAAGAGCGCCTGCTTCTTGCCATGGCACCTCATATGGCACTCGACCGATACGGGCGCACCACCATACGCAATCTGTACTTTGACACAGACAATTACCGGCTGATTCGCCATTCCATCGAAAAGCCGGCTTTTGCAGAGGGAAGCCTCGCACCTGATCATCTCCGGCGGTAACATCACACTGACAGCTGATGATGATGGCTTAAATGCTGCGGGCGGTACAGATGAAAGTGGTTACGGCGGTGCCAGCGGAAATGAACAATTCGGTAGTCCGGGCAGACATGGGTGGCATGGGAAGTTCCTCCTCTGGTGAAGCAGAGGCAAGTTAACTATGTTGAAAAACGGCAGATAAAAAATTATCTGCCGTTTTTCAACATTACTTATCCAAACAATGACATCTGCTGATACTCCGGTTCTTCCAAAAATTTAAACAACCCTTCCGTATCCTGTACTGCCATCGCTTTATTACTTTCAATTAACAAACGATTTCCTGCCGGTGTCGTATCCTCTCTATTACTGCTCTCCGAAAAACAACCTAACGGTCTTGACAATTTCAATGCATACTCTACTGTATGCATCGTACCACCATTCGTTTCTGAATCTACAACAAAGACCTTATTAGAAAGCATTGCCTGTATCCGGTCACGCTGAACAAACATATATTTCTGTGGTTTCACTCCGCTTGGATACTCACTAACAAGACATCCACCATTTTCCAAAATCTTCTCAGCCAATCTTTTATTTGACTTTGGATAAATCTCATCCAATCCACCCGGCATAACAGCGACAACCTTCCCGTGTTCTGCCACTGCTCCTTCCAAAGCCTCCGTATCACAACCAATTGCAAGACCATTCAAAACGGTACAACCCTTTTGTGCCAATACTCCGCCAATCTTACGGGCAATCTGCAAGTATCTCTGTGTCGCATCTCTCTTACCTATTACAGCAATCACCACATTATCACAAAGTGATATATCACCCATATAATAAAGTTTCTCCGGAGCCGATGCTATTTTACGCAAATGCTTCGGATAACACTCATCGCTCTTATTACATGACATGATTTCCCACATAACATCCAAACTCCTTCCTTTTAGAATACCACGCAAAACACAATTCTAAACACCTACACTGCTTGCCCTAGTGCCAACATTGCCACTCGCCTTGCACCACTTTTTAATAATATTTCCCTACAAGCCTCTAAAGATGCACCTGAAGTCGTAACATCATCCGCTAACAAAATAACGTCACCTTCAACTGTCATATCTGGATTTACACCGATACTGTCAAGCTGTACACGAATATCTCTGCTTCCCCCATACGCCAACTTATCAATTGTTTTCGTCCGAAGCAGATAATCCACTTTATCAATCCTTCCATTCCTTGCAAGCCTTCGTGCAAGTTCTGCAATACCGGATTCATTCTTGTCACTTTCCGTATGAGACGGCACAACACAAATCGCAACATTAGAACATATCTCAGAATCTAATTGATTATAAATTTTCTGATACTTTTTCCCAATTATCACCGCAAAAAATACGTTTCGTATTCATCACCTTCTCTTTTTCTTTCCTCGTCATCTTTTTAATCGCATATTCCCGGCGCATCGCTTCCTCTTTTGTCTGAAACTCCTCATAATACACCAACGTCACCGGTCTTCTTGCTTTCGTATATTTTGCACCTTTTCCATCATTGTGGTCTATTAATCTCTTTTCCAGATTATTTGTCCAACCGGTGTAATAAGTACCGTCCTTACACTGTAAAATATATGTGTAGTTCATTCCTTTACACCTGTCCCATAATATTTTCCGGTCTGAAACTCATCGGAAGCAATTGCTTTAACGTATAAGTTTCCACACTCTCTTTCGTCAGCAGATAAATTTCAAAGTCATCATCGCAAAACTCCCTCATGACCTGTCTGCACGCACCACATGGCGGGAAGCTTCCTTCTATCACGCCATCTTTACCACCACAGATAGCGATTGCCTGAAATTCCCTTTTTCCCTCTTTCACTGCCTGAAAAAAAGCAGTGCGCTCCGCACAATTCGTTACCGAGTAACTGGCATTTTCGATGTTACACCCGGTATATACACTTCCGTCGCTACACAAAAGTGCTGCACCCACCTTATATCCGGAATAAGGACTGTATGCCTGTTGCATGGCTTTTTTCGCAAGTTCTGCTAATTGTTCCTTTGTCAAAATCATCACCTCACTGACTCTATATATTCCTCTAAGCAAAGATTCTTTTCCTGCATCTCCTTTGCCACGTCTTTTCCCACATACCGGTAATGCCATGGTTCGTAATTAATCCCGGTAATCTCCGTCTTATCTTCCGGATACCTCTGAACAAATCCATACTCATACGCATGATTTGCTAACCATGTATAAACTTGAGACCTGGTACTGCGTGTACTGTCTGCATTAATATCCACTGCAATTCCTAACTGATGCTCACTGGTTCCCGGAATGGCAACCCACTTCTCTGCAAAATATCGTGCCACAAATTTTACCAACACTTTTTTCTGATATTCTTCTACTTTTTCATCCATCAGTTCCTGCTGTTCTTCCTGTGTCCGATATCCTTCCACAACCATCATGAAAATGCCTTCTTCTTCTGCCGCTTCAAGCATTTCCTGAAGGGCAGGGTAAACCCTCTTATCTACACGTTCCCCGTTGTCCAACTGTGTCAGTTCCACTGCATAATTCTGTGGTACATGATAATCCTCATTTACCAAAATCAGGTTCCAACCATTGGAAGCCGTCGCATACTCCGTTCGGTTAAAAAAAATAAATCCGCATAACAATAGCACTACCAAAATACCGAAAACTGCATTTACTAATCGTTTCATTCCGTTATCCTCCATGATATCAATTAGTATAACCGGGTTTTCTTAATAAATTGATTTTGTAAAACGAAAATATTTCTTAATGTTTACAAACCTAACCTAGTTTTTCTATAATCTCAGTGATAGTACTCACATCTACTTCCAGTTCTTCCGCTATCTGTTCGATGGTTTTGTTCTTTGTAAGTTTCTTCTGTACGAGTTCGGTAAGTTGTGCCATATGTCCAATGCTAATACCTTGTGCCTTCCCGGCATTCAATATGTCTTTTGCTTCATAATCTAATATCTTTCCATCCATAACCGCACCTACTTCCTTTTTGATGTTGC
>CAZXQK010000064.1:0-6843 GCA_964642785.1 uncultured Faecalimonas sp. | reverse complement strand
GATATCGTTGTTGAAAGCGTATTGGCAGCAGCAGAGAGCGAAGGGTTTGCCTTGAGAGACAGAGATGTTATTGCTGCTACAGAATCTATTGTTGCGAGAACACAGGGAAATTACGCATCAATTGAAGCGATTGCAGGAGATGTCAGAACAAAATTAGGTGGAGAGACTATTGGTGTTATTACCCCTATTTTATCAAGAAACAGATTTGCAATCTGCTTAAAAGGGATTGCGATGGGTGCTAAGAAGGTGGTATTGATGCTTGGATATCCGAGTGACGAGGTTGGTAATCAATTGGTGTCTCTGGATAAGTTGGACGAAGCCGGAATTAATCCATACAGTGATGTCCTTACGTTAGAGAAATATAGAGAATTGTTTGGAGAAAACAAACATGAATTTACCGGTGTTGATTATGTAGAATATTATGGAAACATTGTGAAAGAAGCCGGCGCAGACGTAGAGATTATTTTTGCAAACAATCCGAGAACTATCTTAGATTATACAAAGAATGTATTGACCTGTGATATTCATACACGTGCAAGAACAAAACGTATCTTAACAGAAGCCGGGGCTGAAAGAGTCTGCGGTTTGGACGATATTTTGACTGCACCTGTAAACGGAAGCGGTTACAATGCAAAATATGGTCTTCTTGGTTCTAATAAGGCAACAGAAGATACAATTAAGCTGTTCCCTAATGAATGTTTCGAATTGGTAGAAAACATTCAGAAGCAAATCCTTGATAAGACAGGAAAGCATGTGGAAGTTATGGTATACGGAGACGGTGCTTTTAAGGATCCGCAAGGAAAGATTTGGGAACTGGCAGATCCGGTTGTATCACCTGCTTACACATCAGGCCTGGTTGGTACGCCAAATGAATTAAAATTGAAATATCTTGCTGACAATGATTTTGCTGATTTAAAAGGTGAAGCATTGAAGGAGGCAATTTCAAAACGTATTAAAGAAAAGAATCATAACCTTGTAGGCGATATGGCTTCTCAGGGAACAACTCCGAGACAGTTGACAGACCTTATCGGTTCTTTATGCGACCTTACCAGCGGTTCTGGTGACAAGGGAACACCGGTTGTTTTGGTACAGGGATATTTTGATAATTACACAAACTAAGATGAAAAAGGGACATATCCGCCGGATGTGTCTCTTTTTAACTACTGTCTGATAAGATATTTGTTTAATATTAATTCTTTATTTACATTTTACTATAACAGGTTTAAAATCTATTAGAATCAGAAAAATGCAAGGAGGATATAAAAGTGGATATTCAGGAATTGGTAAAAGGTATTTCAGAGTGTGCGTGCGGGAAGCAACATGCCTGTCCGATAAAGCATGTCATTATCGGGAAACAGGCATTGCTGTCTTTAGAAGAAATTTGTGAGGGATATCAGAAGATTTTGATGGTTTCAGACCAAAATACATATCGGGCATGTGGAGTGAAAGTGGCACAGATTTTAAAGGGCAGGATACTGGCAGAGGTACGGTTTGAGACGGGGGATCAGCCGTTGATTCCGGATGAGTGTGCGATGGATACCATCAGGGAACAGATGACAGATGAGATAGATTTGGTACTGGGAGTTGGTTCCGGTGTCATCAATGATTTATGTAAAATCGTAAGTTTTCAGCAGAATCTACCGTACTATATTGTGGCAACAGCACCATCTATGGATGGGTATGCATCTGTTGGTTCCGCATTGATTCTAAAAGGGATGAAGGTCACGTTGAATGCGGTACCGCCAAAGGCGATTCTTGCAGACACAGAAGTGTTAATACATGCACCATTTCATATGCTTCAGGCCGGTTACGGAGATATCATTGGGAAATTTTCCTGTCTGAATGATTGGAAATTAAGTGCACTGATTCATGGAGAATATTTTTGTCAGAAGGTTTATGATATTACGTATCAGATTGCGAATGAAGTGAAAGATCTTGCAAAGCGGATTGTAAAACGGGAAGAGAAGGCTGTGGGAGAGTTGATGAAAGCACTGGTTGCAGCAGGAATTGCCATGGCGTATGTGGGTAATTCCCGGCCGGCTTCCGGAAGCGAACATCATTTTTCGCATTATTTCGAGATTACGGGAATATTGAATCATATGCCATATCTTTCTCATGGAATTGATGTCATGTACGCTTCGGTTCTGACCGCAGAATTAAGGGAGCGGCTTCTGAAAGGCACGCCGAAACGACGGGAATTTCAGGAAGAGAAGTGGGAAAGTGAGATTCAGAGAATCTATTCTAAGATAAGTAATGAAGTGATGGAACTACAGGAAGGTCTGGGATGGTATCATAATGATAACAGTGAGAAAGTATTGCCGCAATGGAAACAGATTTGTGAAATTTTAGCAGAGGCACCGACGAAAAAAGAGATGTTGGAACTGATTTCGGAAATCGGACTGGACTATGATGCGTTTGTGAAATTGTATGGAGAGGAGAAAATAGCAGATGGTCTTTTATATGCGAAGGACTTGAAAGACCGCTACACGATTCTCTGGCTGTATTATGAATTTTTCAGATAAGGATGAGGAAAATGGATATCGAAAAAGAAAAAATGATAAAAACAAATAAATGAAAGTATGTTTATAATTTAGTGAAAAAATAATCATAATTATAAAAGCAGTGTTCCGGAAGGCAAATGGGAACACTGCTTTTTTGAAATGCATAAATAGTAAGAAAGTACAAAAAAATGAGTATTTTATACATTTTATCAGCAAGTACTGATTTGTATAATATAATTATAAAAAAATTAAAAGTTATTTACTGTTTGGCATTTTCAACAAATTTTTTTGTTGAGTTGGCATATGCCCTTGGAGAACGTCCTTCCTGTTTTTTGAAATATTTTGAAAAATAGTACACGGAAGTGAAACCGCAACGTTCTGCAATCTCCGTAATGGACAGGTTTGTGTAAGTCAGAAGCTGTTTTGAAAGTGTAATACGCTGACTGATGAGGTCACTTTTAGGAGAACAATGAAAACGTTCATTGTAGATGGCAGAAAAACGACTGGGTGAGTAATCACAAAGAGCAGCCATATCCTGCAGAGACCAGTTGCGTTCTATGTGTGACATGATAGTTTCTCTTGCGGTCTCTACACGTCCAAACGGGGTATCCGTAAACAATTGCTGGAGATGAAGCCGGTATATTTCAATGATTGTTTTTGTGATGGTCGCTGAAATGACTTCCTGATATCCGGGTCTTTGTAAAAGTCGTTCCTCACTGACTATGGCTATACAGTTTTTTAATAAGTGCGGTTTTCCAATCCGGAACGGTTTCCCTAAAGGAAGGGGATAACGGGACAGTAACTCCTCGAAATCCTGACCGGACAGACATATCCAGTCATTTGTAAAATCGGAAGAGTCATTGACAGGTCCCTGACAGCAAATAACTTCTGGTGGCATTAACAGCAGGTCACCCGGTTCTCCAGTCAGTAGTTTGGAATCGTTTTCGTACAGAAACGGTGTGCTGAAACTGCTGAAAAAATAAGCAGGAAATATATTACGTGGAGAGTATTCTCCAATTTTATGTGTGAAGTTGTTTTCACAATATAGAATATCCATTATTATTCTCCTTGTATCCATTGGGTTTGAGAGAATAGTAGCATAGAAAAAAACTTGTGTCAATTTTAGGAGGTGAAGAAATGGAATTTGTCATGACTTGCAATGGCAGGGACAATCCGCTTGGAGTGGACAGAGAGCATATCAGACTTGAGTTCGAACAAATGGAGAAATGCAGAATCATATCCTATGAATTTCAAGTTGCATCTTCCAAAGAAAATCTGATGAGTGGAACGTTCGACATCGGTAATTTTACCGGAGAATGTGAGGGTAATCGCAGCGTGTGGATTCCGGCACAGTGTGTTTCGGAGAAAAGAAGATACTATTGGCAGGTACTGGCGAGGACGGAAATTGGAATCGAAGTTTCAAAGCCGGCATGGTTCGAAACGGGGATCGATGAGTGGAAAGCCGATTGGATATGCGGAGGGTTGGATAAAACAGGCGACAAATGTGGTACGGTTTGGAATTTTAAAAAAGAGTTTACGATTGCCGGGAAAATTGAAAAAGCCAGACTGTACATTTGTGGATTAGGATATTTTGACGCAACACTGAATGACATTCCATTGGACGATATGATGTATAAACCGCCGGTTACGGATTACATGCCAAGAATGCATGCCGAAACGCCGACACTATATGAAAGCAATGGGCATCGGGCGGCTTATTATACATATGATGTGCATGACCTGTTGGAAAATGGAAAAAATGAACTGAGTGTAAATGTGGCAGACGGTTACTTTTACAATGTTGAAAAGGTAGAATATGCATACAACTTTTCTTTCGGAACTCCGAGACTGATCTATGAACTTTATCTGGTTGAGGATGGAAAGGAACATGTCATACGGAGTGATACAGACACACTTGTTTGTGAAAAAAACTACCGTTCGCTGTTGTATCACGGAGATTACATTGATTTTACGAAACAAGACACGGATTATCGAAAAAGGCTCAGTTTGCAAGACAAAATCGGAAAGCCGGTTTCACCTCAGTGTGCAGAAGACAAGGTGTGCATGGAATTTGCTCCGGTCACTGAAAGATATGTGGACGGCGGATATCTGTATGATTTTGGGGTAAATCATACCGGAGGAGTGACATTTTTTGCGGAGGCTTTAAGAGACGGAGAGCGGATACATATTTGTTATGCAGAGGTTCTGGATGAAGAAGGAAAACCCAATTATGACACCAGCATTTATGATGAAAGAAGTCTGGAAGACGGAAGAGAAGAAGGAACTCATCAACAAAGTACATATATTCTGAAAAAGGGAAGCAATGAAATCCGTCCGCTGTACAGTTGGAAATGTTACCGGTATGTTTGGATAAAAAGAACAGGAGATGTCAGAATATCGGGACTAAAGTCCTTATTCATTCACATGGATATGAAACGGACAGGCGCTTTTGAATGCAGCTGCGAAACGTTAAACAGGATCAATGAAACCTTTGTACAGACGGCATATTGTAACCTGCACAGCGGACTCTTGACCGATTGTCCGCACAGGGAAAAACGACCGTATACAGGTGATGGTGGTCAGGTGATGAAATCACTCCTTTATAACATGGATGCAGTCCCTTATTTTTATAAATGGCTGGATGATATGGAGGATGCACAGACGCCGGAAGGACAAATTCCAAATACAGTACCGAATTTTGGCGGCGGAGGAGGATATGCGTGGGGAAATGCAGTCTGCACCCTGACAAAAGAGTTGTATCATTACACCGGAGACAGAAAGGTTGTCGAGAGAGGATACCGGATCTTGAAAGGCTGGATGCAGTATTATGAGAACAGCCGGGATAGTGATTTTATCATCCGTGGAAGGGGAAATGTATGGTTGCTTGGCGACTGGCTGGCTCCTGATGTAGTCAGTTCTAATGTGTATTATATTAATACAGCCTGCTATTATATTGCGGCAGATACGGCAGAGTATCTGGCCGGAATCTTGGAAGATGTGGGTGCGGCAGAATGGAAAAAGTTGAAAGAAAAGATTGCAGAAGGAATCAACAGAGTATTTTTTGACAGGAAAAATTTGAAATATGGACATGGAGTTCAGGGAGAAGACGTACTTGCACTTGCTCTTGGAATTATTCCGGAAGAATATGAACAGGCACTGCGGGACAAGGTCAGAAGACATTATACAGAAGAGACGGATTATCATTTTGATACCGGCATTGTGCTGACCCCTATTTTGATTTCCTTTTTAACAGAGCATGGATATCAGGACATTGCATACAGGATGATGACGTCGGAAAGTTATCCGTCCTACTATTCGCTTATGGAAAATGAAACAACTTTTTCAGAACATTGGAGTAAAAAGTGGCCTGATTTTTATTGTGGAGAGATTGGCAACAGCAAACTTGTCAAGGGAGGCGGTGACCTGTCACATTGTCATCCGATGTACGGAAGTGTGGCAGCCTGGCTGTATGAGAAGGTAGCGGGTCTGGATCTTAGCCGTCTTTATCAAAGAGAAATCGGCATCACACCGTATTTTACGGAATATTTAAGCCGTGCAAAAGCACAGAAGAGGATTTCTTATGGAACAGTGAGTGTGGAATGGGAGCAGACGGAAGACGGTTTAAATCTTCAGGTGGTGATTCCTGAAAATTTAACAGGTATCTGTTCTTTCCCTTCAACATATAAAGAAATGAAATGTCAGGATTCAGATGCTCTGGTTCGGGCAGATGAAAACGGATTCTTTCATTTTACGATTCCTTCAGGGAATTGGAAATTTAAAGCAAAACAAAAATAAAAAAAGGAGACAACAAAAATGAGAAAGAGATTAGGAACGATTTGTTTAACAACTGTATTACTGGCAACCACTGTGATGAGTTCACTTGCCGGATGCGGAAAACGGGGAGGCAACACGGAAGGAGTAGATTCGAATAAGACACAATTATATGTGGGTTATTATTATTCGGGTCTGGGAAAGGAGTGGATCCAACAGGCAAAAACATTGTTTGAAAAAGAATATGCTGACGTTTCGTTTGAGGATGGAAAGAAAGGTGTGCAGGTTATGCTGGATCTGGATAAATCCGGTCTGAACGGCGGAAGCCTTATCAACACCATTAAGAGTAAACGTGACCAGGTATTCTTTATTGAAAATGGTGACTATTACGCTTTTACGGATGCAGATAATACAACAATCGCAGATATCACTGATGTGGTTACGGAAACCATTGACGGAGAAAACCAGTCGATTGCTGAAAAAATGGATGAGAAGAGCCGTGCATATTACAATCTTGGTACAGAGGAATCACCGAAGTATTATGCTGTGCCGTATTACGAAGGAGTATTGG
>CAZXQK010000063.1:0-6852 GCA_964642785.1 uncultured Faecalimonas sp. | reverse complement strand
TGTTGACATGAATACATTGTTTGTAACAGGCATGGATGACAAAAAAAGTGCAGGACCTGACGGGGTGGAAGGAACTTCTGATGATGGTCTTCCGGCAACATATAAGGATTTCGAAGCGTTGCTGATCCGTATCAAAACAAGCGGTTCTTATATACCGATGATATGGAATGGTAATTACCTGACCTACCTGATCGAGTTTATGAATACGCTGTGGGCAGATGCAGAAGGAAAAGAGCAGTTCAGCCTGAACTGGAGTTTGGACGGAACGGCAACAAGTCTGGTTGAAGTGAAAAATGGCAGTGTCAGCAGTATGGGAACGAATGAGATCAAAGGTAATACGGGATACAAACTTCATCATCAGGAAGGAAAATATCATGCGTTGGAATTTGCAAAACTTTGTGTTTCTGACAGTGATTATTATCATCCGGATTCATTTTCATCTTCACTGACACATACGGATGCACAAAGACAGTTTATCAACGGAACAGGATCAGGATCTCAGATTGCCATGCTGATCGACGGTAACTGGTGGGAAGTGGAAGGAACTTCATGGTTTGATGAAAATGAATCATCAGACAACTCGAAATTAAACAGAAGATTTGGTTTTATGCCGATTCCAAAGGCATCTAAGGACAAGATCGGAGAAGAAAGAGTACAGATTACGCTGAATAACTCTATGGCATTCATTAATGCTAATACATCTGAAGAAATCATGCCGTTGGCAAAAGAATTTTTGAAGTTCTGCCATACAGATGAGGTGATGAATATTTTCACACAGACAACAAGTATGATGAGACCGTTTAACTATACACTGACAGAGGAAACTTTGGCGAAGACATCTGCCTATGGAAAAGAGATGTATCAGTTACATTTAGATGCAAACGATGCAAGCAAGAATGTGTCTATTATTGACTGCTATCCGTCTACTTCAGATGCTGTGCAACATACCAGTTTGCTGAATCCGAAAACATGGGGATGGTCTTATGGTAATGTCAGCAATCCGTTTGTACAGTTTAAAAACAATCCGACAGATACTCCGGAAAATTATTTTAACAATGTCATTGATTCTTACACAATGTCCTGGAGCAGTCTGTGGAACTAAAAGTAAATTTTTCATTGGAGGATGAGTATGAAGAGCATGGGACAAAACAAAAAAAGCAGAAAGAAAATGGGTAAAGGCTCTAAAATATTTTACTGGTCCATGTTTTCGCTGCCGTTGCTACAGTTTGTGGTTTTCTATATCGGAGTAAATTTTAACAGTATTCTGATGGCGTTTCAGGATATTCATCTTGAAAGGGATTATGCCAATAACAGTGTGAAATACGTATCGGAATTTGTCGGGCTTGAAACTTTCAAACGTTTTATCAATGTGGAACTTGTCGGTGTAGCCGGCAGGTTCGCCTCGGCGATACCAAATTCCTTAATCTATTTGGTCTTTTCCGTCGTTGTTGTAATACCATTGGGACTGTTCTTCTCTTATTATGTATATAAGAAATACCCGCTGTCCGGTGTGTTTAAGATTTTTCTGTTTCTTCCGTCTATTATCTGCGGTCTGATTTTGGTGATTTTCTACAGCGGTATTGTAGACCAGGTGTATCCGACATTGGCGGAAATGATCACAGGAGTGAGACCGGAAGGATTATTGACCAGTGATAAAACGGCGTTTTATACGGTTGCATTTTTCAGTTTCTTCTTCTCATTTGGACCGAGTGTACTGATTTATGTGAATGCCATGTCTCAGATATCACCGGAGGTGATAGAGTCTGCTGAGTTGGATGGTGCAGTGGGGATGAACCAGTTTATGAGAATCGTATTGCCGATGATCTTTCCGTCGATTACATCCTATATTGTAATTTCATTTGCACAGGTAGCAGTCAATCAGCTGAGTGCGTATTCCTTTTTTGGATCGGGAGCCGGAAATATGAAAGCGGACAGCATCGGTTATGTATTGTTTAACTATGTTGCCGATACATCACAGAGCAGCAATGCTTATTCGATCGCTTCGGCCGGAGGTATCCTGTTTACCTTGATTGTTGCACCTGTAACATTACTTATCAAATGGGCTTTGGAAAAATATGGTCCAAGTGAGGATTAGGAGGAGAAAACGTGAAAAAGAAATCGAAAGTTTCCGCTTATTCCATTGTGGTCGGTTCGCTGCTTACAGTTTATACGTTGGCAATTATCCTTATGTTTTTATGGGCGGTCAGTGCGTCACTAAAGACAAGTGAGGGATATGGCATCAATCCGATATGGTTCAATGGAGAATTTAATTTTAACAATTATGTTGTGGCATTTTTGAATGGATTTGACAAAATAGTGGATGGTGTAAGACACGTGTTTATAGAAGAAATGTTTTTGAACTCCATTATTTATTCAGCCGGCGGTGCGTTGTGTCAGGCATTTTGTACATCGGTCGTTGCTTACCTGATTGCAAAATACGACTGCAGATTCAGCCGCTTTATGCATAATGTGATCATTATCACCATGATCCTTCCAATTGTTGGGGCACTGCCGTCGCAGATTCAGATTATGGATTTCCTACATTTGAGAAATTCCTTTTTCGGCAGTTTTGTCATGCACTATGGATTTACAAATGTATATTATATGATATTTTATGCTGCATATAAAAAATTACCGTGGAGTTATGCTGAGTCAGCATTGATAGACGGGGCAAACCATTATCAGATATTTTATAAAATTATGATGCCTCTTACTTCATCGTTGTTTGGGACAACATTTATCCTGTTTTTCATTACTTTTTGGAATGATTATCAGACGCCTATGCTGTTTCTGGAAAAATCTCCGGTTTTGGCATGGGGACTGTACGAGTTCTTCCACAGCTATGATAATGTGCTTGCAAGCGGTACCGTGAAGATTGCGGGTGGTATTGTGGTACTGATCCCGCTTGTGATTTTGTTTTTGATATTTAGAAATAAGTTAATGGGAAATATGACGGAAGGGGGAATTAAAGGATGACACGGAAGAAAAGAATTTTGGCATTTGCCATGGCACTGGTGTTATCAGCCGGAACAGTTACGTATGCAGGTGCCGCTTCGAATGAAACGAGTACAGGAGCACGTCTTACATACGATGGTGTGAAGTATAAGACAGCCAGACAGGCAAAAAAGAATGATGTGTTCAGTGATACCAGAAAAGGGCTTCTTTTGCAGAGTTACGGAAGCGGTTCTGCTGCTGATTTTATTGAAACTTTTAAGGGGGATTTTGAAATTGAACTGAAGGCACTGGCAACAGGATCCAGACCGAATGTTTCGGAATTCAGACTGCATTTTACAAGTGCAACGACCGGAGAAACTTTTTCTGTAGGAGTAAAAGATACCGGAAGTGAGACGAGTGCATATGTGATCGTTGACGAGGATGTGACGGGAGTCAGCTACTACGTAGATGGTGATGACAAATCACATGGATTTACAACTTCAGAAAATGAAGCCGGCAATTATACCAAAGTAACCGGTGCACATACGACAGATATTGTATTTGAACCGGATACAATGGAAATCAAAATAAAAAATCAAGGAGGAAAAGAAAAGTACAAGACTATATGGTGTCTGACAGAAGAGGTGTTGGATGGAAAACGATTTTCTCATACTTTAGAACCGTTTGATTATTACAATGTGTCCATTGAGTTTACACAGGTGGCAGCAGGACAAAAAGGCGAGATCCTACTGTATAATGTCAATGGAGAAGACTATGGTGCGTCCTCCCTGACACCGGTCTATGCAATGATCAATTCAAACCTTAGTGTAAAGGCAGTTGCAGGAAAAGAGTACACACTTCCGGAGGCAGAAGTATATGGTATGGAAAAACAACCGGAGATTTTCTGCAATGTGCAGGATGTAAACGGAAGAGAACTTGCAAGTGGAAAGGTGCAGGACGGAGTGTCATTTGTACCACAGGCAGAAGGAATATATTATCTTTATTATTATGCAGAAGGTCATGAGGAAACAGGTACTTATGTGACGCTGCCGGCATGCAGGGAATCCGGCATTACATGCAGTATCAGCCCGTGTGATGCCTTAGCAGAGATGGTCGGCGTGAATACGACGCTGTCCATTCCGGCAAGAAAAATTGAAAGCAGTCTTCTGATAGAAGGCAGACAGCTCTATACGGATGTCATCATTGCGAAAGATGGAAAAACAGTAGAAGAAAAAGCGTCAGTTCAGAAGAAGTTTGACTACACATTCGAAACAACCGGTGTTTATACCATTACATGGAAAATGGAATTGAACGGGAAAGAATATACAGATTCCATGACAGTCAATGTGGATGAGAGTACACCGGGAATTGTGATGAAGTCTGTTGCGTCAGTTTATGATAAAGGTGCAGTGTTTAAAGTACCAAAGGCCACAGTATATTTAAATGGTAAGAAACTTGAAACGAAGGCGGAAGTTATCAAACCATCCGGCGAAACGACCGGTAAAAAGAAAGTGACATTAGATGAAATCGGAACATATCAGGTTGTATATACTTATGATGCTAAAGAGGGAACACAAAGTTTTACCAAAGAATTTTCAGTGAAATATGGAACTGAAAATTTATTTGAAGCTGGTGAAGATACGAAGGTTTACTACGATAACACCTCGGGAAATGCAGACCTTTCAGGTGTACAGATCGAGATGAGTTCTAAGAATGCAAAAGCAACGTATTCAAAAACTTTGGATCTGTCGGATAATACGAAGTTGGATAAGTTGATTGAATTGTATGTTATTCCTAATACTTTGGGAACCAAAGATATGACCGGATTCTATATTACGCTGACAGATAAATTAGATCCGGAAAATCAAGTGTCGATTCGTGTGATCTCAGGAGAAGGTAATATGTCTTCCGGCGCGTTCGTACGTGTAAAGGCGACAGGACAGGATGCGTATCTTGGATTATATAAAGACCACAGTTGGGATAAAGAACCATATACATGGACAGATACGATTGAACAGGAATCAGCACATAACAAAGGCGGTTATACCACAGATTTAGATTTTGCATTTGTGAGTACGGGAATTGACATTCAACAGAAAACCTTGGTACTGCGTTACGATGCACAGGAAAAAGCTATCTATGGTCAGCAAAGAGCAAAATTGGTACACGATGATGCATACAGTGAAGAGAAGATTACGGATTTGGATGACACGACACTGTACAAAAATGCATGGAAGGGCTTTACGGATGAAAGTCAGGTAGAACTCTCCATCACTCCTGTAAGCGTTTCGGGAACGGCTGTGTTCAAAATATTATCTGTAGACGGACAGGATTTAAGTTCAGCCAACATAGTGGACACAACAGCACCGGATGTATCGGTTGACCTTTTAGGAATGGATGAAGCACCGGTTGGAAAGGTTGGAATGGTTTATCCGATATTTGACGTGATTGCAACGGATGATCTGTGTGCGGATGACATGTTGACGAAAAAAGCTACTGTTATGCATAACGGTGCTGAAGTGAAAACTGAGAATGAAGCATTTGTTCCGACTGAACCGGGAAACTATCAGATTCGGTATACAGTTTCCGACAGTTTTGGAAATACAACAGAAAAGAATGTGGATGTTACGGTTGCAGAAACGGTTCCTGAACTTAAAATAGAAACAGACGGTGCGTTTGCAGAAACCATCACATATGGAATGAAATACCGTGTTCCTGACTTTGACGGTGTAGGAGGAAGCGGAAAGCATACATTAAGAACCTATTATATTTTAGATGGAAAAGAAACAGAATTTAAGAATTCTTTTGTTCCAATGTCTGAAGGGGAATATACCATTGTATGTGAGGCAAAAGACTATATTGGACAGATAGCATCTATCAGCAAAACACTAAAAGTTGAGTTTGAACCGGAGATTTTGTTTGAAGATGACAGTATCGTATTACCGGAAGTTTTAGTAGCAGACAGGACATATGGATTTGATAAGTATGTGGCAAAATATTACACCAAGGTTGGAAAAGATGCCAAAAAGGTATCGTGTACAATTGAAGTGACGGATGCAGACGGTACAAGAAAACTGGATAAAGACAGATTATACATTCCAAAGATGAGCGATTCTGTACAGACGGCGAAAATTGTATTTACTTTTTCGGCTGAAGCAGCAGGAAAGACCATTAAGAAGGAAGTTATGAGAGAAGTAAAACTACAGGCTGTTTCTGACGGTAATCAGTTTATCACGGATTACTTTATTAAGAGCAATGCAACCCTGAATGCATTGAACCGATATACTGTATTTAGCAGCACAGGAAACGGAAATGCAAAGATCAGCTATATCCGCCCGCTTCAGGTAAGAGATTTTTCACTTGTTATGAAGGCGGAACAGGATGTGGCAGGAAGCTTTAAATCGAATTTTGATGTACTTCGCATCACCTTGACGGATAAGACAAATAAGGAACAGAAGGTTCAATTTGATATCACAAAGAGCGGAAGCAATCTTATGATCTCAGTGAATGGAGAAAAAGAAGTACGTATTCCGGGAAGCCTGACTTCTGAATCAGTTACAAACATAGAACTTGGATATAAGAATGAAGACTATACGGTAACCGGTGCTGAAAATTCTGCAGTAGGAACGGTCAATACATATCTTAACGGAAAGACGTTTAAAGGATTCGGAAGTGGAGAGGTTTACATGGAGATGGAACTTCTGGGAGCAAAAGCAGGAAGTGCGATCGATGTGATATCCTTGAATAATCAGACACTGTTAGCCGCTGCCCAGGATACGATCGATCCGGAATTGTTTGTCGACGGCTCATATTCCGGAACTTATACAGAAGGAACAAAACTGACGATTCCGACAGCAAGTGCGTATGATGTATTGAATTATACATCTGTTCCGAAACTGAGTATTGTGGACGAATCCG
>CAZXQK010000062.1:0-6870 GCA_964642785.1 uncultured Faecalimonas sp. | reverse complement strand
AATACCAATCATAACCAGTTCGCCGTCTTCCATCCTCTTATTTGTCGCTGTCGGAACAACTGCTTTTGCACGTTCTCCTGAACCTACAATTGTTGAATACGCAAAACTGGTAGCTCCATTCGCTCTACATATAGCTTCACCTGCTGCCGCAACCTCAAATTCGTAGGCATCCGGTTTGATTACATCCATCATCCTGTCATATGCCAGATCACAAAGATTCGTTGCCTTCTGAATCTGTTCCCCTTCCCAAACAGATTTGTACGCACGAAGTGTTTCAAAATCATCTGTAATATCAACCATTTCCACACCTTCAAATCCGGCAACAAAATCATTGTAAACCTGATGCGGAATCGTTGATGTTCCGACAAATCCGATTTTTCTAAGTACGGTTCCTTCTGCTTTTAATTCTTCATCTAATTGTTTGAAATTCATAATCGTAGCATTTGGATATTCCTCATCTGGAACCATAAACACCGGAAAACATCTAACTTTTGTAATTGCCGAATTCATTTTTGCAAATGGTTCTGATTCAGGACCTCCAAGCAAAATCGGTTCTCCTTCTACCGGAATCAATACAGACCCTTTTTCAAACTGACCACACCAGCCTGTCAGATACCATCCGTTTGCGATATTCAATTCATCGAAATAAACAAGTGCTGCATCCAGTCCCTTTGCTCTTAAAATTCCGCGCACCTTTTGAATCCTTTTTTCTGTTTCTTTCATGTTGTAATAAGCCATAATCTTTATCTCCTTTTGTTTGTAATTTTATTTTAATGCACATCATATGCATCGTTTACTTTCTATCGGAAATCATCATCTAACGGAAACATGGGTCTCCTTATTTTTTTCATGTTCATGTCTTCCAACCGTTCCGTTGAACTTCCCGGTGTGAATGCCAAAATAGACCTTTCTGCCGTATTTGCCAGTTCCGGGAACAGATATCCCAATTTCACAACCACAATTTTGAACGGACTATAATCCAAATGTATCGACTCAAAAATATCCGGTCTGCACATTGCTGCCCTGTTTCTGGTAATTACCACCGTCATATCCTCGCATTCTAATGTTGCAGATGGTCCTGCATTTCCTCCCGTATAAGAAAGAATATCTCCTCGATGTACCAATTTCCCGGTTATAGTCGCTGTTTCACTGTTTTTATCTAATGTTCCACCGATTTTCAATGTCAACGTATCTCCAACAGCTGCCTCATAACATTTATCGCATGCCACCGCATCTGCAATTCCTGCAACAAGGACATTTCTTGCATCAGACTTTCTGATTCGATTTATCATATATGCATTGTCACCCGCTGCACCGGCTGTCGTGTTATCTCCCGAATCCGAAATGAATACCTGTCTTTCCTTTGCCTCCACAGCACGTCTGATGGCTTCATCCGGTTCTACCGCCTCAATCAAAAAGCGAAAATCATATCGCATTTCATAAAACTTATCTGTAAGAAGTTTCGCGTAATATTCGGCAAGTTGATTGTCTGTTTCATGTGTTACAACCACACTCGGCCCCATATATGATTCATCAATCCACGGCTGACCATTAAACACCTGAACACTTAACATTCCCGGTATCGTTTTCTCAATCTCCTCTGCCATTTCCATGATACCTTTTAATGGTTCTACGGCTGTCTGCACGGCATCTCCACAAATCACCACATCCGCTCTTGCCATCTGTGGTTCCGGTAACATATTTTTTTCAATACATCGCAAAAGATTTTTCGCCGCTCTTAACTGTGTTTCCTTGTGGTCACAATGCGGTGCAGTACGAAATGCTGTCACGCAATTCACTAATTTCACAATTTCATCCGTATTATCAGCATGAAAATCCATAGCCACCGAAATCGGAATGTCATATCCCACTTTCTCACGGATTTTTTTCAATAAATACGTATCACCGGATCCAATTTCCTCTACATACATCGCACCGTGCAGGTACAACCAGATTCCATCTATTTTGTCATCCGGTATTCTGCTTACCAGTTCGTGTACCAAGTGCAAAAAATCAGTTTGCACTACCGCTCCCCCGGGCAATGCATGTGCATAAACAGTCGGTACAAGTTCGCATTGATGCTCCTTGAAGTATTCGACAACCTGAAGTTTGTCATATATTTCCTCGTCAACTGCATAATCAAAATCTTCAAACACAGTATGTATCGGAGTCAGACTGTTCCCCTCACATTGTAAAGAACCGATTACTATCCTCACATTGTTTCCTCCTCTCTGCATTTCAGCCATATTTAAAATTGTAATTATATTATATCGCAAACATATATACTTTTATTGTATAATTTCTACAAAAAAATGGTAATTTTGCAATTATTTTTAACATAATTATATTATTAATTGTTTTTTCTTGGTATTTGCAAAAATACAACTCTTGATATATAATACATAAAAAGGAGTTGAACATCATGCTTGGATTAGATTACAACCAAAAGGTATCCGACGAGTTTCGGAATATCCCTTTATCATTCCATCATATAACCGAAAATCATCCATTTTATCAAATGCCGTTACACTGGCATCGTCCCTGCGAGATTGTACACATTATCAACGGTAATTTGACAATATACCTAGATGACGAGGTTGTGCACGCATGCGAACACGACATTGTATTTGTAAATCAGGAAATCATACACGGATATGAACCTCAAGTTTGTACCTATGAGGTAATCGACTTTGACTGCAGTGCTATCCTAATGCGTACCTCATTATGCAAAGATATCCTGCATATTTTTGCAAATAATGAAGTCCGCATCCTGCCATTTCATCCTCAAAAAAATGCAGACTTGTGTGAGATCACTACCCGTTTATTCCGTCTGGCATCCAAAAGTTCCAGAGAAACCGATTTACTGCTGCTTAGTACACTTTTTGAATTGCTCGGTACGGTCTACCTGCAGCACCACTATACCGATTCTTTTCAGGATTCCCAAAATGCGCATCTCTTCCGACCGCTTTTGGATTATATTGATTCGTCTTTTATGAATCCGATTACTACTGCCGAAATGGCAAATGTATGTAAAATGCCTGTCAATCGCTTTTTAAAAACTTTTCATAATTACTTTGGACAAATGCCACATGCTTTTCTCAATTCATACCGATTGGAACGTGCATGTGTCATGTTGATCAACACAAATTTATCAATTACTGATGTCGCATATAACTGTGGCTTTTACGACGCATCATATTTTGTAAAAGTGTTCAAAAAAACAAAAAACATCACCCCTAAAAAATTTCGTGAATCGTATAATCTATAGAGTTGGTCAGAGAGTGACTGTCCTCTGACCACTCATCAAATCATGCATGAGTTTATCCCTCATACGGCTTTCCAACATTCTCCATTCTACACAATCATCTTTTCAAGAGTCTCCAATGCGCACCTCACCATATGCCGTCCCAACTCCATACTCGTTTCCACTGCATTTGCTGCAAACCACTCGGTATTGTCCTTGGTTCTCTCCAAATCTACATGGTCTGGATACAACGCATACATGAGACTGGATTCATATTTCCCCGCATGGTCAAAACCACCGCATTTATGTTGCGCCTCTGCACTGAGCAGCGGAATAACCTTAATGTAGGAAAACGGGTCATCACCGGAGCCTAAATTTTCGTAATAATCAGCATAATCGTTACTTCCCCACCAGCCTTTGCCTTTGGTTTCTTCCATTTATGAAAACCCACCTAATTTCTTAAATATAATTATACATTTATTCACATTTTATAATTATTAAAGTGCAAGACAACTGTTGGACAGTTATGGATATTGTTATAATCAAAAAAGAAGAAACCCACGCATCAGTCTAATTTGACCCACATAGTGTTCCTTCTTTTTTTGTTATTGGTAACTTAAGTTTTTCGATAAAAGACAGTTTATGGATAACCTTTCCCCAATGCCGCCTGAATTTCTCCAATGGAATACAGCGAGCCAAAGCACAGAACCGCACCGTCATCTCCTGCTTTCTCTTGCGCCATCAGAACTGCTTCTTTGATATCATCACAGGCGTTTGCCTTCGCTCCTGCCTGTCTCAGCATCTCTGCCAAAACTTCTCCCGAAAGTTTCCGAGGAGTCGGCGGTGTAATGCAGACAAATTCTGAAATCAGTGGCAGTATCGGCTGATACATCGTACCATAATCTTTATCTGCCACCACACCGGTGATGGCAACCACCTTTTTTCCTGTCAGATAATCTCTGACATTTTGTGCCAAAGTCTCGATACACTGGAGATTATGCCCGCCATCTATGATGAAAAGCGGTATTTTCCGAATGACTTCAAAACGTCCCGGCCATTTCACCTGCATCAAGCCATTTCGTACCGCTTCCTCACGGATATCCCAGCCTTTTTTCCGCAGTTGTTCCACAGTCGATAAAACCATAGCTGCATTCCGGAGTTGATGTTCTCCAAGAAGCGGAATCAGAATCCCTTTCCATTCTTTATAGTCAAACATCTGCCCCTCCAGAGAAGTTTTACGCAGTCGCAGGTTTTGAAAATCTGCAAAGGTAAACGAAACATGTTTTTCCTCACAAGCCTTGCGAAATACTGCTTCTACCACAGGTTCATTCGGGTAAAATACAGCAGTTCCGTCCGTTTTCAAAATACCTGTCTTGGTCTTTGCAATCTCCTCTAGTGTGCTTCCCAGATATTCCGTATGGTCAAGACCGATATTCGTAATCATCGCAACTTCCGGACAGTCAATTACATTAGTCGAATCATTGGCTCCGCCCATACCGACTTCTAATACGACGATGTCACACTGCTGTTTTGCAAAATAGGAAAAAGCAATGCAACAGACCAGTGCAAATTCTGAAGGACAATCCGGAAGTGCATCGGCAATCTTCTTCACCTCTTCTGTCGTTTCTGCTAAATCTTCATCACTGATGCAGACACCGTTTATCTGTATACGCTCATGAAACCGAAAAATATAAGGCGATGTATAAAGTCCAACCTTATATCCTGCTGCCTGAAGCACTGCCGCCAGCATCGCCGCCGTACTGCCTTTCCCGTTCGTTCCTCCGATATGGACATACTTTAACTGCTTCTGTGGGTTTCCCATTTTTGCAAGCAGGGCTTTTGCGTGTTCATATCCTGTCGCTTTCCGGTTCCACACCATAGAATGAATATAGGAAATCGCTTCTTCTCCCGTCACGTTTTTATCCTCCTTAAATCAAATGTGCATGTTGCAATGCACGTAATACTGCCTTCGTTGCAATCCCAATCACAATCGATGTCAAAGTGCTAAGTAAAATACGGACAGCCAGCACTCCAAATACCATTGCAAAAGTATAATAGCCAAACAGCTTGGAATCCACATACAATGCAAGCGTGTTTAACAGCGAGGCACATATACCGGTTATCATACATACCACAAAAAATGTTGTCGGGAGCGTCCTGCTTTTTCTCCAGCGTTTTCCCATCACACCCATGAGCAGCCCTCTTACCACAATCGGTAATACCCACAAAACAGTGGTCGGAGTGATCCCAAACGCAGTGATCTGATTCAGCAATTCTCCAAGACCGCCTACCAGCATCGCTTCCACTGGTCCGTAAAGTACGGCACAAAGCACCACCGGAAAATGTTCAAACGTCAGTTTCAAGCCGCCGATATTGATGACCATCAACGGCATGGATAACACCACGTAAACGGCAATCATGACCGCCAGTAATGCACATCGTTTTGTTTTCATTTGTTTTTCCATAAAAAAATACCTCCTTTGCAGTTGTCCTTTGGCTGCATAGCAGGTATTTTTATCACTTCATATCTGTCATGTGCAGCAGCGGGATGCAGAACATATACCGCAGGTTCTCACCTTTCGTCCGGACGGCAACTCCCCGTCCCTCCGGCACTTAACGCATATCTTCTTACTCTGCTTTTCTAAATTTATTTTCATACAGTATAACACCGGGAAAGAAATACTGCAACATCTATTTACTCCACAATCGCAATCCGCATCATGTTGCTCATGCCTTCTCTGGAACTTTGATTTCCGGCAGCCGGAATCCCGGCTGTTACGACAACAATGTCTCCCGTCTCCACAAATCCCTTCATGTTTGCCAGATTCACTGCTTCTTCGCAAATCTCATCCGTACTGCTGTATGGCAATGACTTAATCGGATATACCCCACGATAAATCTGCATTCTGCGAAGTGTTTCTTCATTCGGTGAAACTCCAAGTATCGGTGCTTTCGGTCTGAATTCAGACATGACACGTGCTGTTGCACCTGTCGCTGTCGGTGTAATGATACATTTCGCATTCAGGCTTGCGGCTGTTGCAACCGATGAATATCCAATGGCACAGGAGATATTTTTCTTTCGGTTCTCTTTTGCTTTTTCCAGCAGTGCATCATAATCCAGATGGGTTTCCGTATTTTTTATAATCTCTGCCATCATCTGCAATGCTTCCAACGGGTACTTCCCTTGTGCCGTCTCCCCCGATAACATCACCGCATCAGTTCCGTCATAAACTGCATTTGCCACGTCCGTCACTTCTGCTCTTGTCGGCCGCGGGTTACGAATCATGGAATCTAACATTTGGGTTGCCGTAATGACCGGCTTGTTGTTCTCATTACACTTCTGAATGATCCATTTCTGTAAGTACGGAACTTCCTGTGCCGGAATCTCCACACCCAGATCACCGCGTGCGACCATGATTCCGTCTGCACAGTGCAGGATTTCATCAATATTTTTGATACCCTCTGCATTTTCAATCTTTGCGATAATCGGAATCCGAGGTGCATGATGTTCCTTTAAAAGAGCCTTTATTTCCAAAATCCCTTCTGCAGAACGGACAAAAGATGCTGCTATAAAATCCACGCCCTGCTCAATACCGAAAATGATGTCTTCCTTATCCTTTTCCGTC